>JBEKLF010000132.1:0-26071 GCA_050010335.1 Terriglobia bacterium | reverse complement strand
CCCGGATACAGAGATTGGAGCAAAGTGTTTTCGAGTGTGGCCTGGCGGTCCAGTTCCATAAGCTTCCTCGACAAATGGCCAGCCTTATTGATTTCGAGCGCGACGACCGGCGTCGCACTGGTATTTCTCGGGTCTGACATGGCTTCTCTCCTTTTCTGTCGGACACGGACAGAAGTGGAGACCGACCAGACCGGTCTCTTCGCTGTCCTGTGCCGCAAATGGGGTTTACGGCCGGACTCGAAGAGCCGACCTATTCAGTTGTTAGCGACCTGCACGGTTTACGGAAGCGTGCAGGACGACCGTTGCTATTCGCACTGGTTGGGTTGACGCCCGGCACATACAACGATCTGCCTGACATCACCCGAACATTTCCCTTTCTGTCTGCCAGGGCGACAGAAGAGAGGTTGCTTGGCAGGGTCTATTCGGTTCGAAGGAACGGACCAAGCCCAGCACTGAACCGCAATGAAGCTTGCGGAAGGCTTTGACGGATCTAGCTTCGTCTATTGATGAAGCCGTGGAAAAAATGTCGGACCTTACCGCTTAACCGGCTCACTTCTAACCTGGGGATTTTTCCCCGTAAAGTCTGCCGTGGCGCGCCACTCCACGATGCTGTAATAATTCAAACCCGTCTTAAGCGACTCGATTTTGGCTTCCCCTTCGCTCCCGCACTCCCGGTCGAGCGTGGGCGTCGTCCCATTAGCGCCCACCTTGGCCAGGAAGAAGCGAGTGGTCCCGGTCGGGACATCCGCTTGCGCGGGGGATTGCCGCCGCGTGCTCCGGGCAACAGGCTGAGGACCTTTCGGCTCCTCCGCCGCACCAACTGCTGCCATGTTGAAACCTCCCTCCTGGCGGCTCGCTCGTAAGAGCGAGCCGCCCGATTCCTTCCATGCCAGAGGGCCTCTGGCGGGCTGCTGCCACTTCGGCAGCTCTTACTTGCCGGACCCCTCGGATTCGAGCGGGCTCTCTTGCAAAAGACCGTTTTCGCGGTCGCCGACCATTTGCTGTTCGGAGTACTGAGCGACCAGCAGGCCGCTGGGGTTTACCTCCGAGCGTCGATCCTCCACCAGCCGCACATCGTAGCGCCCCACAATCCGGTCGGTGCTTTCGGTGCCGTTATGAACCCGGTGGACTTCTTTGACTCCGAACGCCACGTAGGCCCAGGCCGTATCCTTGACATGTTCGATCGAGCGAATGCGAAAGTCGGAGATGATATGGTCATCCTTGATTTTTCCGACGGTATCGTCGTCGCGAAGCCTGTTCATCGTGTAGTCGCGCAGATTGGCCGTCATCATGTTGAGAGATTCAGACAGGTTCCGGTCTGCCAAATCCGGGGTATAGGAAAGGTAATGGGCCAGGAAGCGCCGCACGACCGCCCTGCCTTCGAGGTCCGTGGGAGCAGCTTCGGCGGCAGCCTCGGCCGATAACCCGAACGAGAATCCCGACTTTGCGAGCGGGTGAGCAGCAGCTCCCACCACCGTGGCGATGCCGTCCTTATCGACTCGAATCACCGTGGGGGGCTGCAAACGGACATAGATAGCAAAGGCCAGTGAAGCAAGAGCAATCACACCGAATATCACCGCCAACAGCATGGAGCGATTGGCATAGGCGCGAAGCATACCATCGTGCTCGTAGTACTTCGTGTATCGGGTGATTTCCGGCACTGTTGCTTGCATGGATTCCTCCCATCCACTCCAATCGACTTCCCGCTCAAATCGGAGCCGATCCCAGGTATGCGTTAAACGCATTACTCTCCGGAACCGAGCTTCTTCACGGCTAACTTCGTTGCGCCCACCACCGTCCCCACCATGACTAGCATGGTACTGCCCACCTCGCCCCGCACAATTCGGCTGGCAATAAACGGTATGAAGGCTATGGCAATCGAAAACACGATGCTCGCCACAGCCAGGAGAATCACTTGGCCCGAGCCGAAGAAGCCATTCATAATGCCGTTCGCGTTCAATACAGCGTTGAGACTGCCCATGTTCACGGCAGTCATAAGCGCCTGCAGAATCGCGTAGATCAAACCCCATGCCCCGAAGATCATGAGGTTCAGGAGATAGGTCCGCGCCAGTTGGCCATAGCCCCTCGCGGGCAGCAGAGCCAGCACAAAGGGACCCACCACATAGAGAACCGTTCCATAGAGCGCATAGAAGAGCGTGAAGAGGGTGTAAGAGATCGGAAAAATGATGAAAGCAACGATGATCAGCAGCGCGCCCAGCAAGCCGGAGATGCCGCCATTGATCAGTCCCCACAGGCTCGACCATCCGTTCTGGTTGAAGTAGGTGCTCAAATCGTTCTGCCAGTTGTTGAACAGATCTCCCACCCCTACGCTGCTGTAGATAAAATCCGCCACGGAATTGAACATGCTGATGACCTGGCGAAACACCGTCCCGTAATTGACAAACACCAAACCGAGGATGAAGTAGGTGATTCCTCCGATTGCCAGCATCCGCACATCCCCGCCCATGGCAAAGGCCTGGTAAGCGCTGTACAGGAAGCTGAGCAGGAGGATGGCTCCGGCCACTCCCAGCACCGTGGCGGTGATGTTGTAGCTGTCAATCCCAGAGAGCGCAGTCAAAAGAAGCTGTTCGAAATAAAACATGGTTTAATGCCTCTGCAAAAGGTTGATTAATTGCTGGCCCAAGTTCGTGGTGTTTGCAGCTCCGGATTTCACGTCGGCGCCGGCGTCGGCAAGGTCGATGGCTCGCACCCGCATCAGGTCGGCCGTCGCAGCTTGCGTATAGGCATTGGCACGGATGAGCCACGCGTCGGCCTGGGCCTCGATGATGGGGGCGCTACCCGGCGCCGCGCTCTGGATGCTTTCGTTAATCTTGTTGGCCGCTTGAATCTCCAGGTTCGCCAGCTGGTCGATGGCGATGGCCCGTTTCATCGCCGCCTGCGCCACCGCGTCGGCCATATCGATCCGGTTGCGGGCATACTGGGACGCAGCGGTCTGGTCCGGTACCGGACCGTACACCGCCGTATAATTCGGGCTCGTCTGGCTGATCAAGTTGGGATCAGCCGATAAGAGGGTTTGTTCGAGTTGTTGCGGCGCCGGCAACGTCGCACTGTTCACCGGAATCCGCATGACGTTCTGAATCTGCGTATTGGTTCCCCCGAGGATGCCGACGAGGGATTGCGCCTGGCCGATCTGTGCTGGCGGCCAAACTGTCGTTTGTTCGAAGCTCTGCATGCTCCGGTCCACAGAAAGGATATTATTTAAGCCGCCGCCGACCACATGGCTCAAGGTGGCCGCGATGGTGCTAAGTCCCGCCGCAATGACGACGCAGCACGGATCCATGAACTGGCTCTTTGCCGGCCGCGGTGCAATCAACGCGAAGACTAGCCCCAATACCGCGAGACGAAGCTTCTGCTCCCACGCCCAGAGAAGGCCCCATTTGCTGCGTTCAAAGACCCTGCTTATCGTGTTTTTCACGTCCTCCTCCTCGGGGAGTATTCAATTTCGGTTCAAGAGATTGATAATCTGATTGCCAAACTGGCCTGTGTACGCTGCCCCCTGCTTGCGAAGAGCATTCTCGTGCGCGAGACGCGCTGCTTCCTCCCGTAGTTCGGCAGCGAGCATCTTTTGGGTAACGGCTTGGCTCTGGATGCTGGCCGCCACCGCACTGGCGGTAAGGAAAGGGGCCGAGCCCGGGGCTGCTTGGCTGGCGGCGTTCTCGAGTTGATCCGCCATCTGCAACGTCAGGGCACCCGCTTCGTCGGTCTCCTTCAGCTTTTTCAAGGCATCCAGCGCCAGGGCATCATCCATATCCGTCATGGCGCGATCGGGGGCGCCTGCGGCGGTCGCTGCCGGCACCGGGCCATAGGTGTTTCCATAGTCTGTTTTCAGAGCGGCAAAATCGCTCGTCTGAGGATCCCTGATGACCTGCTCGAGCTGCTGCGTCGCGGGAAGTGTGGCGCTTCGAACGTTGATGTTGAAAATGCTCCACATCAGGTTACGGTATTGGCCCGTCATTTGAGTGACCAGCGCTCGCGCCAGGTTGATGAGCCCTACCGGCCAAATGCGGTTTTGATAGGAACCGTTCATCGAGGCCAGGGTGGAATTCATCGAACTGAGCGACCCATTGATAGCGACGTTGATTATGCGTAGGACCGCTTGGATTGCCCCTACCAAGCTGCTTTGCGCCTCAACGCGAGGTGGGGCAACGAGCACCGCAGCCATCGTCCCCACCAAAGCCCATGCCAGGACCTGCCGCCGTGTTTTGGCCTTGAACACAAACCACGAAAAGATAATGAAAAACCCATACGTCATCCGACTACCCTCCGGCCTCAGCAAAGGTTGCGTTGACTTCCCCCGAAAGCTCCTCGACAAGAGGTTTCACCTCCGCCAAGCCCTGCGGAAACTTCTCGGCCAATTCCTGATAGGAGGCAAGCAATTCCTGCCGCCGGTGAGTCGCGAGGTACCATCCCCGGTAGCGGCGTTCCCGGGGGAAAGTGGTGCAGATCCAGTAGTCGAGCGAGGTCGGCACGATCCGGATCGTCTGTGTCGTTTCCGCCCTTTCGCCGAGGACCAGCAGAGCTTCCGCGGATTGCCCCTTGCGCGGGGCGTTAAACAGCTTGATTTCATTAAGCGCCACCGGGTTCAAAGCCAGGTGATTCACCAAGGGAGTTACGTCACCCGGCTGCTGGCCCACGATCTTGGTGGTCGCGTTCTTCAGAATTCCCGGACCATGTTCGCGGGGCTGAAGCTCCGTACCGACAAAGTCCTCGACCGTCTGCGAAATGCCCCAGACGCTGGAGTTGCGCTTGCGAGCGGTTCGGAAAAGCTGCACCACTTCCGGCGCCAGGGTGGGTGAATCGAGCAGCGACCAGCACTCATCGAGCACGGTAATGCTCGGTAGTCCGCTCCTTCCTGCCGCCCGGGTCGCCATGGCGTTCGCAATCAGCATGCTCATGGCGGTTTCAAGCCGTGGGTCGGAGCTCAGCCCCTCGACATTGAAGAACAGCCAGTTGCTGTCGATCTTCATGGTTGTCCGAGCGTCGAACAGCTTGGCGTAGATACCCTTTTCTCCCGTCCACGAGCGCAGCTTGATCGCCGCGAGCTTCGCCTCGTCGATCGTGCGCTGCATCCGCTCCTCATCCCGCCACTGCGCGAGTTCCTCCCGTAAGTCATTGAACGTAGGAATTGGATTGGAGTACCGGATCGCGCAACGCTTATACGTACGGCCGATGGCGTCGCTGATCACGTTGTCGAGGAGAAAAGTGTCGGCACCCGGACTATCACCTAGCATGTGCCGCGTGAGGTTCTTGAGGAAAGCGATCTTCTCTTTGCCGGGGGCGGTTTCGCCGGGGGGCAGGTCCCAGGGATTGAGAGTTTCGTTCCCTTCCAGGTCAATATCGATTACGCGGCCCCCCATGAGCTCCACCAGCGGTCGGTAGGAGTCCCCGCGCTCCATGATGGAAATCAGCGGATTGGCGCGCGCCATCATGAGCAGGAAAAGCTGCGCCATGAATGTTTTCCCTCCCCCACTTTTTGCTATGATGAGCAGGTTCGCGTCGCCCAGACTCGAATCAAAGGGCGAAAATGGAATCAATTGGCGGTGGGGGGTTTCAAAAAGCATGAGGGGGGAGTTCGGTGTTCCGCGCCAAGGCATCTCGACGGGTAGGAGATCTGCCGCGTGCAGGGTGAGCACATCCAACTCTCTCTTATTCTCTCCCGCCATTGCCGGGAGCCCTCCGAAGAATAGACGCTTCTGGGCAAGAGTCTCGGGAATTCCGCGTCCCCCGTTCATCCGCGCGATCGCATGGAGCACGCGCTGCCGACGGGCGGCCAGGATCCGCTCCGCCTCCTCCCGTTCCAGCCGGTTTCGCGCGGGCTTCGAGGTACGCACTGCAACGACCATGCTCATCTGGCAACTTTTGAGCGAGCTTGCGATGAGGTCTTGCAGAACCTTCATCAACTGGCCTTCCGCTACCTGGGCGTCTACGTTGATTCGGAAGGCACCGTGGAAGTCCCGCTGCGCCGCTAGCATCCTGCGCAGCCGGCTCTTGTAGTGCTTTAGCATTTTGGCCTGGTCGGGAAGGATGACCTCGGCGTTCACTACCAGCGGAAACTCCATCAGCGCGAGTTCACGCAGAATGCCGGGGAACGTGGCGTCGGGCAGGTCCTTGAGAGTGATCCAGGAGTAGAGTAGGGCGCCGATCTTCAAATACTCGTCCGTTTCGTCTTCGAGGTTGACGTTGGCCATCTGGCTCCGGGCGCTCTCATAGATGAGCGATTTCTCTGGCCGCCGATAGGGGACGACATCATTGCCTACGGGATGCAGCGCACGCTTCACTTCCAGAAAAATATCGTCGTGGGTCATGCGCCGCATGGTCATGCCGGTGGCTTGAAGCGTGGCTTCGACCCCGGACATCAAACTGTTAAACTCCGCCAGGTTCCCCTCGTGCTCACGGCGCGTCCGCTCAATACACTTGGTGGCCGAAAGGCTCGATCCGCCGCCCCGCATCTTCTTCTTCCACTCGAAATCTGGCGATTGGCGATGGATTCGCGGGTTCCAGATGAAATAGGCGTGGAGCAAGGGGCAGAGGTAGAGCCCTTCCCCGTCCCTTTTTCGCCAAAGGGCGGCGTGCATCCGGTCGATGGCTTGCAGCACCGGGCTCGTGTTGCGTTGCTCCTGGTTATAGCTCGTTATCAGGTCTCCCGAGCCTTCGGCAATCTCAAAGCGCACTTGCATCCGCATGGACCGTTCCGGCAGCGACCGCACCAGCGCCTCGAGCCCGTTCTTGACGCGATTCCGCATCTCGTCGCTCGCATAATAGGAGTGCTCTCCGCCCAGCTCGTAGCCCGCGACCAACGAGCCATCAAGTTGAATGGCAACGTCATCCACGAGGTCGCGGATGCGCAACTGTTCGCACAGCGGCGGCGCGGTCAGAGATTTCTCGTACTGCTCAATGGTTACGGGCATGACTCGTCCTCGGGCTTAAGGTATTCGCGTGTCAGTTGCGAGTCCCGTTCGCGCGCTGAGTACACGTGCGGCCGGGCGTGGAACATCACCCAGTCGAGGAGGTATCCTCGCTGCTTGCCATACTTGAACAACATCAAGCCGGGGATGCTCAATAACGGGACCAGGTATTGCATGATCATGTTCATGGGCAGGCCGAACATCTCGCGGTTCAGGAACCGGCCCAGAATGTTGCTGACGACGGCCAGCGCCATGATGGCGAACAAGTCCTCGGCCTCAAGTCCGAGAAACGTCACTCTTGTTCGCAGGTTGCGGTAGACCGGGGTTACGTCGAGTGCCATCGTCTTTCTCCGATTAAGTGATACCAGCGGTGCCATGGGTCACGAAGAACTCTCCAAGCCGGAGCAGTCCCGACACCAGCAGGCACAATCCAGCGGCCGCGAAGTGCTTCATCCATGAGACGGGCTGGAAGCGGTTGCTCACTCCCGCCAGTTGCAGCCCCCCGGCGGCTACTTGCAGCCCTGCATAGACTGGCAGGAGCACATTGCAGATCCAGTCCACCAGGCTCGCGATTCCCGCCCATACTAAGTCCGGGCTGTTCCAACTCCGCTGGGAGGCAAAGGTCTCAAAGGCGCGCAACAGGCCTGAGGCCATCAGGCACAGGAACCCCCCGTACATCGCGTGCTCGTAGGCTGAGCCCTTGGAAAACTGGATGATGGCAGTGGCGATAAATAAACCCGCCATTGTAGGCAGGATGACGTTGCCGCCCCAGTTCGTTAGATTGAGAATGCCGTTGTAGAACGACATAGCTGCTCCACTCCTAAGCCGCCATGGCCAAGACCAGTTGCCAGACCGCCGCGACCGACAACAAACCCAACGCTACGCCTACCAGGCGCAGCACCGGCCGTCGTGTCGCGAAATTAATGATTGCGCCGATGATCGCGAGCCCTGCCGCGATCGGCATAATCGTGCTTGCCAGGTAGGTCCACAGGCTATCCAAAACGTCTGCCGTCGCATATTGCGTGCCCGAGTTGTAACTTTGAAGAAGGTTATAAGTCGTTTGAATGCCGAGCATGAACATGGCAGTAAGAATCGACGGCAATGGATTCCCGCCCGCAGCCGAGTCCAGAATCGCCCGAAGCACGAAATACGCCGCGAGTGTTGTGGCCAGCCGCCCGACCACAAAGTTGGTCACAAAGCTTCCTACATCCGACTGGAAAGTTGCGAGCCACGAAGTACTGATTCCGCCCCCTGGCAGCGGCACCCCCACCCCGAACGAACTAAACCAGCCCAGCAACGGCTGCAGGGTAAGGAACACGACCGCCCAGAACATCCACTTCGTGAAACTCCCGCCGATGACAAAACTAATCCCACCACCTTCGCGGCGCAGGCTGATGCCGGCTAGTACCAGGCTTAAACAAGCCGCCGACGGCGCCAGCAGCAATAAAACATTCACGATGTCGTTCAAGAGTTGAGGAGTAGCCACGGTTTTAAACCTTCACTCGAAAATTGGATCTGGTCACGGGAAGTGTGGCAGGCAACTCAATCTTGCTGATTTTGAGTTGCCTGCCCTTTTCACTTCGGGGATTCTCACTCGCCTTTTGTTAAGTAACACCTCCTGTTCCGTTCGTGATCCAGTACTCGATCAATCGAGTCACCCCTGAGACCGCGAGCAAGGCTCCGGCCGCTAACAACCAGCGGCCGTGGCCCCGGCCTGAGAGCCAGCCGAAAATGGCCCCCAGCACCGCGCCACCGGCGCCCACGGGTGCAATCACGTTGCCTATCCAGTTGATGAAGTTAAGGAACGCACCTTCCGGTTGCGATCCGGTTTGGCCTTGGACAGCTTGGTTGAACTGGGGTGTGGCGCCAAGGTTCTGTGCCAGCACGTATTGGCCGGCCAGAACAAAGCAAATGGCTCCCACCGCCAGCGTCTTCTTCAACGCCCTGTCCCACTTGATTCGCATGAACGTTTGTCCTCCTTTCTGCCCTGCCATTGTTCCGCCTGCGAAAACTGCCGAACACTGCTGAGCCGTCGCCAACGTAGCCAGGGTTTTTTTGTATCAAACGAGCCCGATGAAGCCTTACGAGGTATGGATAACGGTGATGGGAAGAGAAAACCCCACCGGAAACGAAGAGGCTTGGCTTGGATTGTGTGGGACTGCATGGGTATCCACCTTCAGTTCACGATGATTTCTTCTGGCTCCAGCTTTACGCGCAGAATGGGAATACCGGCTCTTTCGAGGGCGCGGGTTTTGCGGGCGATGTATGCGTCGTCGTATGGTGTTGTAAGCGTCTCGCCTTGCTCCCGAAGCGCCGCTTCCAGCTTTCGCAGCTCCTCCGAAAAATCGACTGCCTCGAATATCCCTTTGCCGCGATGAACGAAGCAGTTTCCCGCGTCGTCCAGATTGAGGTAAGTCCGCGCGATTCCGTGCTTGTAGAGGTTGATTCCGTTCACCCGCCCCATGAACATGAATCCTACGCAACGCGCGCGCCCGATCTGTATTTCCAGTGGCTTCCAATTCGCTTCCATCTTGTTTCGCGTCTCCTTTGAGTGTTGCTGGTTACTGCGGCGGCTGGTTCTCCGGCAGAGGCGCGCTGCCTTGTTGATACAGGGCACTGAGTTCCTGCCTGAGTTGCATCAACTGCCGAAGCTCGTCCAAGCTCGGTGCCGTGGCTTCTCTCGACCCCGCGGAAGCAGGGGCTGCCGGTTGCCTGCTTCCGGTTTCCCCGCTGGTCCCGCCCGTTTCCAGCACAATGTAAAACCTGGCGTTGCCGGGAACTGTGACGACAATATTCTGGTTGAAGGCAAGCTCACTCATTTGCTGGTCGCCCGCGATTCCGATGTTATTGGCGACACGTTCCCGGAGCAGTGCGCTCTCGGAAACCGGCCCGTAAAACCCGGAACTGCCTCCGCTTCCCACCAGGTAGGAGGCAACGGTTCCGAGGCCCGTAAATGCCCGCACCAGGAACTTCGTTCCGGTATCCTTCCCCGAAACAGCGCCCTTGAGGGGTTGGAAGTCGAGACCCATCGCCGTCCCGTCTACCTTCTGGGTCGTTCCGTCCGGCATCTCGAATTTGTCGAACCTGATATCCACATATCCCGAGCGGTTCCCCTGTCGAAGCTGGCCGATGGCCTTCGCTCCCGCTGGCACTACGATCACGCCATCGCGTTCGTAGTTGTACTCAACCACCGCGACCACGGGCGCCTTCACTGCCGTGCTCACGGCCGATTCAAGGCGCGCCACCAGGCGCGTGCCGGTAGGTAAGGGGGTCACAAACTCGCTTTGCTCGAGGGCGCCCGGGCGCGCCGGGTTCCCTCCAGGAACGGTAGTTTCCGCCGCACGAACAAACACCAGCGAGGGCTTGGGGAGATCGCCTTCGGAGGGTCCTGTATGTTCTGGAGGTGTTTGGGGATGTTGGTAGGCCGGCCCAGCGCCGTAACCCGGTGTCTCGGCCAGGGTGAAATCGGAATCGACCCTACTGAGCGCGTACTGACCCGGATTGTTCTTTGGCGCCGGCCCCGGCGCGGGTGCGAGGTTATGCGCGAGACCTGCTCGCGCCGTTCGGTCAATATCCTCGGGCGTCACATCGCTCTTAATCAGCCCCTGGTCCCCGCTAACCTGGGCGTTCAACATGGGCGTTGCTGACCCGGCATGAGCATTCTCCTGGCCGGGGGTCACCCTACGTCCCAAATCCGGCGCGCCTGGCCGTCTCCCCGCCTCAAGGTTCTTGGGCCTTTGCGGCGAAGAGAAGATACCCAGGAAAAACAGGAGCATGAGCACGGCTGAGCCACCCAACACCAGCATCGCCTTGGTCTTGTCCTTGCGGAGTTCACTTTGCGAGCTCGTCGGCTGCTGGCTTTGTCGCGCCTTCAAAAACGCCTGGCGAATGATCTCCCGCCATCCGAAGTCGGGCTTGCCGCGAGTTGCGTCGGGCTCCCCCACTTCTTCTACCTTAGCCGGCATCTCGACCGGCGCCGGGTCCAACTTGCTGTTACCGTCCCGCTTGGGGTCTCCCATGGCTTGACTCCTCCCGCAATGTATTGATCCCAAATCCGATGGGGGCGAGGGCCGGGCGATCGACGGCGCCGGCGTCTGCGATCTGCAAGAGCAAGGTTTGGTTCGACTGCTTGTAGGGCGGGCGCTCGAAGACCACGACCCCGTCTGCCCGCTCACCCGGCGCGAGGCGGCGTTTGCTCAGGAGAAAATTCTTGATCGGAATCTGCTCGGCCGTCGTCCAGTGTGACCGGTGAATAATCTTGCCGGATTTAACCTTCCCCCCAAGCTGGACCTGCGGCGGCATGAGCAGGATGTTGTGGTCAGTGGGGTTGACAGCGGAAAACAGCACGATGACCTGCTCCTTGCTATCTACAACCTCGCTTGCGCCCGTCAGCACGTGGTCTTTGGTGGCGGCCTCTCCGGCCACGTGTTCTCCGAAGAGTGCCGGAAGTGGAGCACGCTCCTGCCTCGCGAGAAGCTCACCGAGCCCCGTGGGTGTAGGGTCACCGGGGGGATCTGGCAATACCGGAGACGCCAGTTCCAACTTCTTGGCCACCACGCTTGAGCGTACTGAATCAGAAGCCACGGGGGCGCTAGGCAACGGAACCGGCTCTACCGGGATGGTCTCGCCCACCAGAGCCGATGGGTAATCCGCCTCAATCAGGAAGCCTCCGGCACTCTTGTATTTCACGAGAAAGTCCACGCTCGCAGCGGCCGCTCTCGTCTCTTCGCCCCTGTTCAGCACCAGCAAGCTCACCTCATGACCGCGTGTCGTGGAAATCAATAGATTGGTCTCGGCGGGCTTGGGTGTGAGGGCTTTGATGAACACGAGTTCCGGTTCCCGGTCCGAGTGCTCGACCTGGAACAGGGTCGGATCACCCACTACCACCGAATTCACCGTCTCCGGCATTCGGATCGCCGTCACAAAGTGTGTGGCGACTTCGACGACGGTCACGCTGCCCTCGGCCTCCGGCTTGGTCAACACGTGCGGCCTGACCTCTGGGACCTGCGCCATTGCCGCGCGCATCGCTAGCAATAGAAAGAAAGCAAGAGATTTCCTACCGGTCATCATGAATCACCTCGCTGTGATATTCGGGTGGGCGCTCGGAGAGCACCCTCGGCGTTTTTGCCAACCGTTTCGCGCGGTATAGGCGAGACACGCGGGCGACGTAGCTGTAAACATCGGGCGAACAGTAGTCGAGTCCCCGCGCAAGGATGGGGCGCTCTCCCGTGTAATAGGCAGCGACCGCGAGCCTCAGATCGCCGTGAAAGTCGCGGATCAGCCCGGCTAAATACTCGACTCCCGCACGGATGTTCTCCTCGATGTGAAACCGATTCCTGACTCCGAAATGCGCTGCCGTCGCCGGCATCAGTTGCATCAGGCCAGCCGCGCCCTTCGGCGAAACCACGTAGGGTTGCCAATTCGACTCCACCTCGATCATTGCCTCCACGAGCTCAATCGGAACTTGATAGCGATTCGCGTAATATTCAGCGCACCGAAGGGAATACGCGCGCAGGGCGTCGGGCTCGGCGCACCACGCGTTGGGCGCCAAGTACATGAGAAGAATTAGAGCCCGCGCCGTTGTCTTCAAACCGTCACCCCCGCCAACTCATCGCGGTATCGCTTCGAGTCTGCGACCAGGCCATCGAACCCGGCCCGCAGTAGCAGGCGCCTCCGGTCAGCTTCCGTCTTGGCCAGGAGGGGAAGGAGCACGTCGCGTTGCTCGGGTTCTATTTCGCGTACCCCCATGATCTCGAGTGCCTTGGCTAAATCGAGCATTTCGGCAATAGAGGGCGGCTTTTCGAGGCTCCACCCGCGCAGTGCTCGCGCGAGACCAGCCAGTTGCGCACGTAAGCCTTGATCCTCGGTTGTGCCTCGCACGGCAAGGATCTCAACTTCCCGTTCCACGGTGGGATACTCCACACGCAAGTAAAAACAGCGCCGGCGCAGCGGATCCCCTAAGCGCCGCTCTTCATTCGAGCTTAGAACCACGAATGGAACCGTCTCCGCCTTCATGGTCCCGAGCTTCGGCACAGTGATTTGCCACGCGCTCAAAATCTCCAGCAACAGCGCTTCAAAGGCATGGCCCACCTTGTCGAGCTCGTCGACCAGCAGCACGCAGGGCCGATCGCGGTATCGCAACGCCCGCAGGAGAGGACCTTCGGCAAAAAAATCAATCGAATGCAGGCGCTTCCGAATGGCGTCCCAGTCATCGCTAAGGCGGTCGCCCTGGGTTTCAAGGAAAAGCTTCTGCAAGGCCTCGTCGAACTTGCCGATGGCCTTGTCTTCCGTGATGCCTTCGTAACACTGAAGGCGCTCGACGAATGTTCCCGCGGCCTCGGCCACGGCATACGCGAGCTCCGTCTTGCCACAGCCGGGCGGCCCTTCCACAAGCAGCGGCTTCTGCATGCGGGCGGCGAGATAAACCACTTGCAGGGTCACCTCGTCGATGACATATCTGGCTTTTCGCAGCTTTCCGGAAAGTTCCTGCCTTGATTGAAACACTCGCTCTACCTCCTGGCCGCAAACTCTACACCGTGATTTTTCGGGGAAAAGGCAGCTTCAAGCCCGAACGGAGCCTCGGCCTCAACCGGCGTAAAGCGGAAAAGGCTGACAAAATGAGCACTTGGGGGAGGGAAGGAGGCTTCGAGAAATTTTTTTCACCGGTCGAGGATTGTGAGCACCACATCCAGGCGGTTTACGAATCCCAGACGATGTTCCTTAGCTGTGGCCCCGGAAATAACACGTTCAGTGCCAACTGTTTTCTGCGGGCCGACAAACGTGAGGACCGGTTCCCTCAAAACAAGCTTTCACAGATGTCCACGCATGGAACGTGTCAGATCCTTTCCGGCCGAGAGAGCGGAGAACCGGCCGGCCAGTGAGGGAAGGAGTAGAGAGACGAATTATTTTCGCCGGTCGACAAATGTGAGGACCACGTTTCCACGCCCCCCGCAGCGGCAGGCGATCTACCTTCACGTTGAATTTGAAGACCAAACCCTTGATTCGCGCGGTACAAAAGCCTCATTCCACCTGAAGGCCAAGGCCTCGTTTGACGGGTTTAGCATCTTCCCGTACAACCGGGTCATGACGGAACGAATTCTACAGATCTCATTGCGGAATGCGCTCATCGGACGGCAGATGACGAATGGAGGTTGGAGCTATGGGCAAGCGTCGGCCCAAGGGGATCTCGAACCAACGTGCCTCGCTCTCTTGGTTTTACGATGGGATTCATGCCCAGCCCGGGCCCGGGGCCTTCAATTTTTGCTCGACACCCAGAATCCGAATGGAAGCTGGCCTGCCTTCAGCGGTGACGACCAGGAGGGGTCAGGTCTGACTGCCTTGGCGCTGATTGCACTCATCAACAGCGGCGAGATGGCCCTCCAAACCGAGCGTGGCCTCAAATGGCTGCTGAATTCAAAAGGGAAAGAGTCACTTTGGCTCTGGAAATGGAAGTTCCGTACCTCGGATACCCATGTGCGTTTTGATCCTAACAAATTCGGCTGGCCTTGGATGCCCGATACATGCAGTTGGGTCATCCCCACGGCGTTTTCGATAATTGCGCTGAAGCAAGCGTTTGTTTGCTGCAAGACGGATGAGGTCAGCCTCCGCATCCGGCGCGGCAAGGAAATGCTTTTGGATCGGGCCTGTCCAGGCGGAGGATGGAATGCCGGAAATGGCGTGGTTTACGGCGTTCCTATGGCGTCCCACCTCGATGCCACGGCCACCGCCTTGCTCGCCCTGCATGGGGAAGAAATGGACGACATCATAAACTCCGGCCTTGATTGGCTGGAACGCAGGGTTGTGACCTGTTCCGCGCCTTGGAGCATGGCGTGGTGCCTGCTGGCCCTCGATGCCTATGATCGGCCCGTCGGGAGTCTGGCAGATCGCTTGTCCAATTTAAGCGATCCCGGCCTGATCCGGGATTCTGCCAGGCTCGCGGCCATGACTCTTGCCCTCGATTGCCTCGTCCAGGGGAACGTATTCAAGGTGTATGCATGACGAGGAGAAACATGCTCGCTGGCTCTGTATGGCTCGCCGCGGGGGCGGCGACGTCCCTTCCTTTTCTCGTGCCCCGATTCGATCAAGTGCGGCGCCCGTCCCGTTCACGCGTTGCTATTCTGCGTGCGGAGGAATATTCTGAGCGGCTTCAGCGAGACTTGCTAAGTGGCGTGCGCCTGTTCGGCCTTGACCTTCATGGAAAATCAGTTCTGCTCAAGCCGAACTTTGTGGATTTCTTGCCCGGCGTCGATATCAACACCCATCCAATCCTGGTAGTTTCAGCCGCGCAATGTTTCTTAAAGCTCGGTGCTGCCTCCGTCTCCGTCGCCGAGGGCCCCGGCAACCAACGCGATACCGAACTGGTGCTTTCGGAAAGCGGGTTCCGAGCCTTGCTCGATGAGCAGCGCATTCCTTTCGTCGACTTGAACCGCGACGAGCTCGTCAAAACGAAGCTTCATGCAAACTACACAGGCTTGGGACACATTTGGCTGCCGCGCACACTGCGCAATACCGACTTCGTGGTTTCCATGCCCAAGGTGAAAACCCATCACTGGTCGGGTGTCACCCTGAGTATGAAGAATATGTTTGGGGTCGTTCCAGGGGCAAAATACGGCTGGCCCAAGAACATTTTGCACTGGCGGGGAATCGAGTCCAGCATCGTCGACATCTGTGCGACCGTGCCGATCCATTTCGTCATTGCCGATGCCATCGTAGCGATGGAGGGAAACGGCCCTCTTGCCGGCAGCTCTCGCGCTCTCGGCAAGGTCATACTTGCCGACGATCCCGTGGCCGCAGACGCGACGTGCGCGAGGCTCATGGGCTTTGCCCCTGAGAGGATTGCCCACATTTGCGAGACTGCAAAATTCCTGGGCAATGCGTCGAAGGAATTGATCGACCAACTTGCTGACCCGGTCACAGCGCCAGAGATGCCCTTCAAGACGGTACCGGAGTTTGAGTACTTGCGGGCCAGGTAGGAAGCCGTTTGCCAACTAACGTTAACCGTCAGCCCGAAGGCTCACCCAAACTTGAAGCTTTCACAGAATCACAAATCACAGAACGTGGCACCGCTTGTTGCTGGGACTACACGGACATCTGCGCTTTTCTGATCTGTGTCGTCATGTTTGGGTCCTTGCTTCAGCTTGCCATCCCCTTCCACGTGCTTCCCCCTCTTGCCCTCCAGCGACCCACGGCGCTGCTCCAGGCCGTTGTTCTTGTGTGGGTGCTTCTCGCACTGTATGCGACTCTCAAATTCCGCCATGGGGGCGCCGTTTGGCGGGCCTTGGGCTGGACGCTACCCTCCCGCCGATATCTGCTCGTCGCCCCGCTCGGAGGCATACTGTGGGCCGGGGTGGTGATTCTCGCTGTGAAGTCGACAAGCCCCACGCCGTTTCCGCAAATACCTTTGGAGCTTTTGGCTTTGGCTGCCACGCTTAGCCCCGTTGTTGAAGAATCTTTCTTTCGTGGCTGCTTGCTTCCACTGATTGCGCGGACCTCGGGGTCCCCGGCCGCTGTTATCCTTACCGCGCTCGTCTTTGCCTTATTCCACCAGCCTCCGACGCTCCTCCACTGTGCCTGCTTGGCGGCGAGTGGTATTCTCTATGGTTGGGTGCGTGTCGTCTCAGGTTCCACCACAGCCGCCGCGGTGACGCATTCCGTCTACAACCTGACCCTATTCATGTGCCAAAGGATGTGATGCTTGGCCTGGGCTCACCCTCAGAAGCATTTCGGTACTGGGAGCAAGCGGGCGGCAAGGTCGAGCACGTCCATTCTTGCGTGGTCATCCAGGCAGATCGGCATTTTCCGCTCGACTGCGGTAGAGCTGCCGAAGCACTCCCTGGGTTAAAATAACGGCCGTTTAAAAGGAGCTCTCTGGTATTCACGAGCGCTCTGCCACCGAGGATCTGACCGGTTCCTCTTGGCATGGTCTAGCTCACAATGCCGTGCATTTAATATGGCGAATGCCTCCAAACAGCGAGCGTGGCGGCCGAGTAAGGTCGAAGTTCGTGCATCCGAGATGGCCCGCCGGGAGGCCGATCGGCAGGCGAGGCGAATCCCCTGGGAACGGCTCCTCAAAGCGCGACGTCAATACGTCGAGTGGAACGCGTTCAGCCTTTGGGTGCATGCGATCGCGAAAGCGGAGGGCGAACTCCCTGAATGGCTTGCCAAGATTATCGAAGAGCGCTGTCCCGGGTTCATTGGATCGGAGCGCCAACCCCCGGAAGCAGCCCCGGAGCTGGGAGCGCTTCTTGACCGGGGCATATTGGGATGGGTCGAGGAAAACGTCCTTGCCGATTCCAAACAGGGAGGCTGGTTGCGGGCCGTTACGTTCTATGCGATTCGTGATCCCGCCTGCGCACGGGACTGGGCCTATTGGCAATGGTGTGAGGGGCGATGGGAGCGGCAGCGCCCTCCAGCCTATCCATCCTTTGAAGAGTGGAGGGCCGCCTCCGAGCAATGTGCCGACGAGGTCCTCGACACATTCAAGATGGATGAAGACAAACGCCAGATCGTCAAGGTTTCCAGGGCAATTGGTCCCGAGCGCCTGACGGCGGCAGTGGCTCAGTACATGGAGTGGGAAGCGTTCACCTACTGGCTCCGTTCGCTATTGGAAGCAGATGCCCAATTCCCTGAAACCGTGACCCAGGAGGTCCAACACCGCTGCCCTGGTTTCCTCGAAACCGACAGAGAGCTTCGTAGTACTCTCTCTCCCGAGGACTACACCCGAAGGTGGAAAGCTCTTCTGGAGTGGGGCGAGGAGCGTTTCTTCGCCGAGGCCCGAAGGGAGGGCTGGTTCAACACGGTTGTGTACTACGCACGGGCGCATCCGCGAAGTGCTCGGACCGTCGATTATTGGGTATTCCACTGGGACATGTACTGGTCGACTCAGCCCCTGGAAATGTATCCTTCATTTAAGTATTGGCGCCAGGCGGCCGACAACTATGTTGTGCGGTTAGGAGACGCGTGAACGTTTGGCAATGTCCTCGTGGTCATCCTGTGCTTGCCCGGCCTTCTTGGCCGAGGCCTTTGCAAGCCTTGATATGACGTCCATGGGCGTTGCCACGGGTTTTGCGGCCGCACCGTGGGCAAACCCCAATTTTTTGCAGGTGTTTTCGAATCCTTTCGTCACGAGTCAGTCCTGCAGCTGCTGGAACGAAGCCCACACAATCTTTTAGCCACCGCTGCATTTCCTTGTCGAGAGCGTCGTAATTTATTTCTGAGCCAAGCTTCCGGAAGAGCTGCTTAAGTGATTCATGTGTAATCCGCCCATCGCGGCGCTGCAACACACCCGCCGCCTCCCAGTGGCGGACAGTTTTAGGACTGACCTTCAAATCCCTCGCCAAATCCAGCTGAGTGTAGTTATCCCGAACCCTGGCGCTTTCGCCAAGCACCGCAAATCTCTTCCGTACCGCCCATGCCGAGCGGTGCAGCCAGCGAGCGATCGTCGCGACAGATTGCTCTTGCGCAAAATCCATCAACGCTGCTTCGTCCGCAGCCGACCAGGGCGGGCGTTCAAGGACATATTCCTGTTGAAAGCCTAGCTGCTTGGCGCGGTCCCAAATAATGTGGCTACGCCATTTAGGGCGTAGCTTCTGAATCTTGTCAACCGCTTCCCGGGCCCCGGACCAGCCTCGTGCGTATCCCTCTCGGAGTATTGCATCGAGTTCGGAATTCCACACTACCGGGTCCCGAGTGGCTTTCGTCGCCACTGTAGCCCCACTCAGACCGTAATCTCTATGCCCATTTCCATGGTCTTTCATAAGACCTGCCCTGGTGCAATCGCTCGCTTCGTAGTCGACACATTCGCTCGGGTCAGCCAATGCGCTTCGGCCAGTAGTCGCGGGGCTTCAGTTACGACCACTGCCCTTGACGCAAACGGCTGGCAAATCGATGGGCTGCCAAATTGGTGCCGGTGCGTCCGGTGTCAAATTATCGGAATACCTATTGCCCCATATTGAGAGAGCCCGATAAAAGCCGCAGGCTTAGCAGGGGTGTACCAGCTTGTGGCTTCGCGACTTCAGACGGGGAAACCAAACGTCCGAAAAAAGGAGTGAGATATTAATATTTAGACAAATTGAGGGCTCTCCTCTAATAGGGGGGAAACATCGCTTCGGGACCTTGGGCGGATGTTAGAATTCTGGAGCAATGGGACCGGAGAGGCTGGCGGCGACCATGCGTGAGGAATTCGAAGTTGATCCACCGGTCTGGATTTGGCAAGTGGAAGGCTCTGGGAGTGCGGTCGAGACAGACCTCCTTGATGCCGCACGGCGAAACTGGGCCCGCATGCTTTCCTACGCCCAGCGATTCGACCAGGACTCAGCCGTGGCCGCTAACATACTTGAAGCAGTACTCCTAGCGACATCGCGGGCGCGAAAAGGCCAACGGCAGAGCGGGAAACCAATCCGAAATCTCGACAGTTACCTCTATGTTGCCTTTATTCGCAGGTTCCACCGGTATCTGGCAAAACAGCCTAGACTTGTATATGTCGGCACGGACCAGGACCTTGACGCCCGCACAGGTGCTCGAACACGCAGCACCCAGCCAACAATTGAGGATCATCTGCTTGCAGGAGAGCTGATTCAGTTCATGAACCAGCGCGCACGGAACACGTTTTACTTCAGGGAGATCGCCGGCTACAACTGGAAAGATACCGCACGTTTCCTGAAGACTACGGTCAACAGTGCACAGGTTCTTTTCAACAAGGCATATGGAGGGGTCCGCGATCGCATTATGAGGCGGAAGGGCTCAGGCAGGCCTGGCAAAGGGGGCGAAGCTCATGCGTGATCAAGCGCCCGCAAGGCGAGAGGAGATGCGATTGATTAAGGCCTACCAGCGCGTTGTACTTGGAGGAGGTTTTCCCAATCCGGAGCGAGCCGGATGCCCCGGCAATGAGATTTTGAGGGCTATGGCGTTCCGTAAACTCGGGGTTGACCAGGTCAACGACTGGATCGAACACCTCGGCACGTGCAGTCCCTGCTTCCGCGAGTACACCGAGCTTCGCAGACAGGTGGTGTGGCGAAGGCGTGCGGCATACCTAAGCATCGCCGCCGCCATCATCGTTGTTCTATCACTCGGCTGGTGGAGGTGGCGATCAGGTTCGCAGACTGTAATTACCGCGCACAATCACATCGTCGCCGACATAAGAAGTCCGTTAGTGCTTCGCGGTGATCGAGGCCCCGGCAAAGGGCCGCTGGTATTCCAAAAGGGCTTTGACGACGTGACCTTCTACTTCCCGGAGGGAAGCCGTGCCGGTACATACGAGGTCGCTATCCTTGGGCAGGAATTCGGTGAGCCGCTCACTAGGGCCTCGGGAACAGCAACAATCGAGAGTCGCATGACCACGATGAAAGTAACGCTTGATCTTTCCCGAATCGCGCCCGGGTACTACTTGGTTGGCATCCGTCCACTCGGAACCGACTGGAGCTACTATCCAGTAATCGTGAAATAATCGTCAGCAGTACGGCTGCCTTGCGCGCAACAAAGCCTTTTTCATTTATCCCGGAATTGCATTTCAGCTTGAGACGGAGCGTGCTGAAATTTGGCGTGAAATCGATCCAGGTGCTTGTCTGCTGACTGTTCGTTTCTTGCGGCACCGCAATTGGCAAGGGAGGCCACGAAAATGCGGCGTGTCGCTCAAGGGGGTTTGTGCGCGATCCTGGCGCTGTTAGTCGGGCAATTTGTTGGCTTACGAGCGCAACAAGTCCAAGGCAGCTTCACTGGAACGGTGAGGGACCAGTCGGATGCGCTCATTCCAGGTGTCGCGGTAACGGCGAAGGAGATTGATACCGGACTGGCTCGCAGCAGCGTCACTCAGGAAGATGGCTCTTACACGATCCCTCTTTTGCCGCCCGGCCAATACCGGCTGTCGGCAGAGAAAACGGGTTTCGAGAAGACCATTCAAGGCCCCATCCACCTTCTGGTGGACGAGCATCCGCGAGTGGACTTTCAGATGAAAGTGGGCGCCTACTGAATCTCGCATAATATAGTGACAATTCCTCGCCCTTGGTGTATAGTGGGCGCATGAAAACACTGGTGCGTCCTCGACGAGATTTCCAAGCCTTAGAACAACGCCGTCAGCAGGCCGCCAAGCTGTTCCGTGCTGGCGAGACTTTGGCCTTTGTCGCTCGGGCGCTCCACGCCAGCCGCCAAAGCGCCAGTCGCTGGTACCAAGCCTGGAAGCGGGGCGGCCTACCCGCGCTGCGCGCCGCCGGTCGAGCCGGCCGCAAGCCCAAACTCAACCGCCGCCAACTCCAACAAGTCGAACGCCTGCTTGGCCAAGGCGCACGGGCCCACGGCTTCGGCACCGATCTGTGGACGCTGCCGCGCGTGGCGGCCGTCATCGAGCGGCACACTGGAGTGCGGTACCATCCCGGCCACGTGTGGAAGATCCTGGGGGCCATGAACTGGAGCTTGCAGCGGCCCGCTCGGCAAGCGCGCGAACGCAATGAAGACGCGGTGCGCCAGTGGGTTGCGGAGCGCTGGCCGGCGGTAAAAAAAACGCTCGGTGCCGAAAAGCCTGGATCGTCTTCCAGGACGAGAGCGGCATCTCCGAACGACCCTCGGTCCGGCGCACCTGGGCGCCCCGCGGCCAGACGCCAACCCTGATCCACGCCTTCAACTGGGGGAAAATCTCGGTGGCGGCGGCTCTGGCTTATCGCTGGGACGGGAAACGAAGCCGTTTGTATTTCCAACTTCGGCCGGGCAGCTACGGCCCGGAAAGCTTGGTCGCCTTCTTGCAGGAGTTGCGGCGCCACTTTGCCGGCCAGCGAGTCATCTTGGTGTGGGACGGATTGCCCGCCCACAAGAGCCGGATCATGAAGGAATACCTCGCCTGCCAGCGCGCTTGGCTCAGCGAGGAACGGCTGCCCGGTTACGCGCCTGACCTCAACCCGGTCGAGATGCTGTGGGGCAATATCAAGGGTCAGGAACTCGCCAATCGCTGCTCGGCGAACCTCGCCGAAGCTGCCACCGCCGTGAGCCAGGGCATGGCCCGAGTTCGCCAGTCCCAGCAACTCGCGTTTGCCTTCCTCGACCACGCCGGCCTTTCTTTTTGACCTGATTGTCACTGTATTATGCGAGATTCAGTAGACCACCACCGTCACGGTGGACTCAACTGCGCCCGTACTGGACACCCAGACCGCCACGGTTGGGACCACCGTCGAGCAGGCGAAGATCAGCGAGTTGCCTTACAACGGCCGGAATTTCCTCGAAATCATGCTCTTCACCCCTGGAGTGGTGCCGGGAGTCCAAGGGTCGGAACTGAATAATAACCGCGGCGGGTCCATCAACGTCAACGGACTGCGCGAGGACATGAATAGTTTCCTGCTGGACGGCATGAGCGACACCTCGATTGCGGTCGGGACCTTCGCCGCCGCGCCGCCGCTCGATTCCATCCAGGAATTCAAGATGGAGACCGGCGTCTATGACGCCAAGTTCGGTGTGTCGGGTGGCGCCCAGGTGAACATGGTGACGAAGTCGGGAACCAACCAATTACACGGCACGCTTTATGAATACCTGCGCAACGACAATCTGGACGCGCGGAACTTTTTTGAGCCCGAGGTGCCGCCCTTCCATCGCAACCAGAACGGGGCCAGCCTGGGCGGGCCGATTGTTCTTCCGCATGTCTATAATGGCCACAGCCGCGCGCACGTGCCCACGCTCGCCGAGCAAAGCGGCGATTTTTCCGACATCGCGCCGGGGTCGCCCTGCTCCCACACCACGGTTCTCCTGGATCCCCTGTTGCTCATCAATCCTGCCGCTCCGGTGACGATCCCGGGCAATAACCTGAACAACATCGCTCCAGCTCTTCCGGCGGGCACGCCCGACCCCGTCGGTCAGGCCCTCGTCGGCCTTTATCCGTCTCCCAATATTCCCAATGCCCCCTGTGGGGGAGAGAATTACCAACAGCAGGTGCTGCAAATCATCGATACGAACAGCTTCGTCGGTCGCTTTGACCACAGATGGGGCTCGAAAGACAATCTTTTCTATCGCTATAGTCTGACTACAGAATCCTCGTTGACTCCTTCGGGCCTGCCCACGGGCGTGCCCGGCTATGGTACCCGGCGCGTGGACTGGTTCGACCAGACGGGGCTGGATTGGACTCATGCCTTCACCCCCACGCTCCTAAACGAGGCGAAGGTCGGCTACAACCGCTGGCAGTACCGGTGGAACAATGAGGACCAAGGGAGGGACATTAGTCAAGTCCTCGGCCTCAAGGGTGCGCCCACGGCCTACCGCGATACGGGAGTGCCCAACCTGAGCTTCTCCGGCTATGACAGTTTGGGGGCGAATGCCGCCTACCCCCAGTTCGGCGCCGTCAATTCATTCCAGTATGCGGACACGCTCACCTACATCCACCGTAACCACTCCTTCGACTTTGGATTGGATATCCGGCCAATCAAGCGCGGAAGCTTCTTCCAGGACATTGACGCGCGCGACGCGTACAGCTTCAACGGAGTGGTTACGGGCAGTGCCGTCTTGGCGGGTCTACCCGCAAGCGTTCAGGCGGAACTCTTGGCGGCCTGCCCCCCGCCCAGTTGTGGCTTCGGCAACGGCGTAGCCGACGCCCTGTTCGGCCTTCCGACGAGCTGGGTCCGCGGTTCTTCGGGCTACATCTCGGGGACGGGCACGGAGTACGATTTCTTTGCGCAGGACCGCTGGAAGATTCGGCCCACCCTCACCCTGACGCTCGGCTTCCGCTATGAATACAACAGCCTGATCACGGACAAGTACAACCACTTCGGCAGCTTCGACTTCAATAAGGGCTTGCTGCTCGCCGCGGGTACGAGTGCGGCCTCCCTACTGAATTTTATCGGCACGACGGGGGCCTCGGGCCTGCCCAGCGGTCAATTCGAACAGGTGGGGACGGAGAACCTGGGAAGCACTTCGGAAAACCGGGCACTACAACGCCCCGACCACACCGACTTTGGGCCTCGCCTCGGCCTCGCCTGGAGGCCTTTGGGAAATGAAAAGACTGTCATCCGCACGGGCGGCGGCGTTTACTACAACCAGATGGTCGGTCAGCTTTATTTCCAAAAGAGCTTCAACCCGCCGTACTTTCAACTGACCCAAGGAAACCTGCTGGATAATGAACAGGCCGTTTTTACAGCCGTGTCCACGCCGCCCTCGGCGGGCGGGCTGCCGCTGGCCACTGGACTCCTCCTCCAGAACCTCTTTGTCGCGCCTTCCCTCACGCAAGCACTTTTCCCGGCTCTTGACCCGGTTTACCTGGATGTCAAGGAGGGAAGGATTTTTGAATGGACGTTCGATGTGCAGCGACAGTTGGGCTCCTGGCTGCTTGACGTGGGCTACGTTGGCACTCGGGGACTCCGATTGCCCTTTGAGTGGGACCCGAACCAGCCGAACAACGCGCTCTATACGGGCGGCGGCACCTGCATTCCGAACACCCCGGCGAACACGCCCTGCCCGCGGCCCTACCCCAATTTCCAGACAATGTCCTACACGGATCCCATCGGCACGTCGATTTATCATTCCTTGCAGGTCAAAGTGGAGAGGCACTACACCAACGGCTTGGCAATCATCGGTGCCTTTACCTGCTCGAAATCCCTCGACGACGACTCCGCCTACTTCGGTACCAATGCCAGCCCCGGCTTCCCGGAGAATTCCTATGATCTTGCAGCAGAGAAGGGCCGCTCGGACTTCGACTACGAGCAGCGCTTCTCTCTGGCCTACGTTTACGACCTGCCTTTCGGGAACAGGATCGGAAAGTTGCAGAACTCGAAGGCGAACTACCTCATCGACGGCTGGGATGTGGCGGGGATCGCCATGCTGCAATCCGGGGCACCCTATACGCCCACCGTCGACGGCAATCCCAGCAACAATATTGACGACCATGATCGTCCGACCGTTGTTCCCGGCGTGAGCTTCTATCCCGCCCATAAGAGCGTCAACCAGTGGATAAACCCGGCCGCGTTCTCCCTGCCTGCCCCTTACACCTTCGGAAACGCGGGACGAAATATTTTGACTGGGCCAGGTCTTGCCGACTGGGACTTCTCGCTGATTCGCAACTTCAAATTGGGGGAATCGAAAACCCTTCAGTTCCGAGCCGAGATGTTCAATATTTTCAACCGGCCCAACTTCACTCTGCCCAATGCTGACTGGAGTTCCGCCTCTTTTGGCGTGATCGGCAACACGGTGCAGCCCATCGCTGGCCAGGCTTCGGGCGGACCGGGCGACCCGCGCGAGATCCAGTTCGCGTTGCGCTTGGCGTGGTAGGAGCGAAGCTTTTGTTCGCCCCCATAAATTCGGACCGGTGCGCGACCTCCAGACGTTCGGGCAAGATCGGGGGATAGTGTCGTTTCATTGAACATCCTCCATATAGTAGTTTTTCTGACCATTCAGGGCATACGTCAACAATATATGGGGCGGATTTTCATTCTTGCAGCTACGAAGATGGAAGCAGACCCAGTGGCACGGCTCCTCGGGGTCTCCCATGGGAAATGTGTTTCCGAAGCCGGCCCGATCACGGCAGGACCGAATCAGCTGGAATTCTTCTTTACTGGAATCGGCCCCAAGCAGGCGCGAGAGCGCGCCGCGGAGATACTCGCTGACAGCCCGCAACGCCCGACCGCGGGCTATAAGAAAAGCGACAAACCGGATGCCGTGATTGTAATTGGTCTCTGCGGTGGACTGACTGACTCGCTGCCGGAGATGACCATAGTTACATACTCGTCGTGCGTTTCTGAGACGAACGGTGGTATCCCCTGGTCTTGCGCACCCGAGATTTCCGCGCAAGTCACAGCGCTCTTGAATACTCAAAATGCGCCCTGCAGGTCGGTGGTAGGTATCACTTCCCCGCGCATTGCAGTTTCGAGAAATGACAAACTCCAACTCGCGCAAACCGGAGCCCAGGTGGTAGACATGGAGAGTTACGAGATTATCTCGGCAGCTCACAAATCCGGCATCCCCGCAATGGTCGTCCGCGTCGTCTCCGATTCTCTTGACCGTCAACTCCCCGACTTCAACCGCGCGCTGAACCCGGACGGCACAGTCAACAATGGCGAGGCTCTTCGAGTGATGTTAGGCTCTCCACTACTTACCGCCCGCGCCTACGCGGCCAACAAACGCGCGGCTCGACATCTTGCCAACGCACTCAAGGTTGTTCTATCAGCGGATCTATCCCGGCTACC
>JBEKLF010000131.1:0-22744 GCA_050010335.1 Terriglobia bacterium | reverse complement strand
CCATCGTTCACCCTCCGGGTGTGGGTCTAGATTTCTTCGCAAAATCTCTATAACACACATCCCGTGAGGGTGAACGCCTTTTCTGCGGTCTCCCGCTCGTTTCAATCGCGATTCTTGGGTTTGACGGAATCGGCGCTCCGGGCATACACTAAAATCATCATGGCAGCCATCGCAAAAAAAGGAACTCCACTCCTGGTACCGTCAGCGATTCGCCGCAAGGCAGGTTTTAAGAGCGGAGAAGCTCTGGAGTTTAAGGCGTCCGGCGGGGTCATCACCATCGTGCGTAAGATTCCCGTCGCTAACGACGAATACACGCCTGCCCAACGGCAGATTATTGATGCACGGTTGACGGAAGCCCGCAAAGGCCCCTACCTTGGACCATTTGAGACCGCCGATGAAGCTATAAAGTTTATTCGTAAGGAAATCAGGAATCGGAAATCAGTGAAGCGGAAGTAATACCCCTGCCTCATGAAGATTGCCTTGTCGAACCGCGCGATTGAGTCACTCGGTGACGCCCCACCGGATGTCCGGCGCGCTTTTGAAAAGCAGTTACGATTCCTAGCGACCAACCTGCAGCACCCTTCCCTGCACGCCAAGAAGTATGACGAATCAAGAGATCTATGGCAGGCACGGGTGAACCAGAACTGGCGCTTATATTTTACGATCACCAATGACACCTATTGCATTGAAGATGTGATTGCGCATCCCAAGTAAGCGCCACCCCACAGCGCATGATGCATAGACATCCCTGAGGAAGCTTCATGATGAAACGTATAGTTGCATTGGCGTCAGCTATTGTGGTGTTGTGGTATATGGCACTAACGGTTCCTCGCAATATGCGCGCTGGAAGCCCCAAGAACCCGGCCGACTTCAATCGACTCGTCGATAACTATTTCGATTTCTACTTTCAATTTCACCCCAAGGAAGCAACTGCCGCAGGGTTTCACCAGTACGATTCCAAGCTGGAAGACTACTCCCGCGCGTCGCGCGAGGGCGAGATTTCCAACTTGCGGACTTTCGGGGCAGAGTTTGATCGCCTTGACCCGGCGAAACTCCCCGCGGAAAGCGCCGGTGACCTGGCCTTTTTGCAAAACACCATCAAAGCACGATTGCTAGAGCTCCAGTCGGTGCAAATGTGGCGGAAAGATCCAGGCCTGTATGTCGGCGACACCACCGATAGCATTTTTGTGCTCGTCAAACGCAGCTTCGCGCCGCCGGAGGAGCGCCTGCGTTCAGTCATCGCGCGCGCGCGTCAGATCCCGGGTGCTCTCTTGGCCGCCCACGACAACCTTTCGAATCCACCGCAAATCTACACGCAGATAGCGCTTGAACAAATGCCCGGGATCATTGAATTCTTTCAAAAGGACGTCCCCGGCGCCTTCCAGGGTGTCAAGGATGCCGCTCTCTGGGTAGAGTTCCAACGCTCCAATGGCGACGTGGTGAAAGCCCTCGAAGATTTCCAACTTTTCCTCCAAAACGACTTGCTTCCCCGGTCCCGGGGAGACTTTCGCATCGGCGAAGACAATTTCCGGAAAAAACTTCACGATGAGGAAATGGTCGATATTCCCCTTGATGAGCTCCTCAAGATCGGTTACGCCGACCTGCACCGCAATCAGCAGCAATTCAAAGATACGGCGGTGCTGATCAACCCGAATGCCGATCCGCGCGAAGTGCTTGCGACTCTCGAAAAAGATCACCCCGCGCCTGATCAACTCTTGCCGAGTTTCCGCAATCTTCTGGGGAGCCTGCGCGAATTCATCGAGGCCAAGAAGATCATCACGGTCCCTTCCTCGATCCTGCCTCTGCTGGAAGAAACACCCCCCTTCATGCGCGCCACCACCACCGCTTCCATGGATACGCCCGGCGCTTATGAATCCAAGGCCACCGAGGCCATGTTCAACGTGACCACTCCGGAGTCCGGTTGGACACCCCAGGCAGTGGAGGAGTGGATGCAAGGCTTCAACCGCGGCACCATCCTGAGCACGTCGATTCACGAGGCTTATCCCGGCCACTACGTTCAGTTTCTGTGGGCCAAACGCTTAACCTCGAAAGTAAGGAAGCTCCTGTATTGCAACAGCAACACGGAAGGCTGGGCGCATTACACCGAGCAGATGATGCTGGATGAGGGCTATGGCGGCGGTGATCCCAAATTGCGCATGGGGCAATTGCAGGATGCGCTTTTGCGCAATTCCCGATTTATTGTGGGAATTGAAATGCATACGGGAAACATGACGATGGAGCAGGCCAAGGAGTTCTTCGTCCGCGAAGGATATCAGGTTCCCGCCGTCGCGGATGTCGAGGCCAAGCGCGGAACCTCCGACCCCACGTACCTGGTGTACACGCTGGGCAAGCTCCAGATTATGAAGCTACGCGAAGACTATAAAAAGAAACTAGGTGACAGTTTTGCACTGCGGGATTTCCATGACCGCTTCATGGAGCAGGGCGGAGTGCCACTGGTCATCATCCGCAAAACGATGCTCGGCGACAACAGCCCCACGCTGTGAGAATCTAGGATTCAGGATTTAGGATTTAGGATCCAAGACCGGGGATTTCAAACTCTCGATTTTGAATTTCGCTTTCGAATCTTGAATTTTGAATCTTGAATTTACCCTCGGTTTCCCCATGCTCCGTGTTATTGGGTGGCGGGGCCGGGAGGGCGGCCGCGCATCGCGGCACTCTCCACCCCGTATGGAGAAATTCCATTTACGGTACCGGGGTCAGAGGGAGACCCTGCGCAGCCTCCTCCGCTGTGGGGAAAATTTCAATGCTGCGGTCGATTCGGGTGAGCTTCAGCACTCCCTCGACCATACCTTTCACCCCAGCCAGGCGCAGAGTGCCACCCAACTTTTTCAGCTTGGACAGGCTTCGAACAACAGTTCCGATACCGGCGCTATCGATATAGGACACGCCATTGAAATCGAGAACCACCCACGTGCAGTCTTGGCTAATGATCTCCTCGAGCGCCCGGTCGATTTGCTGGCAATTGGGACCGACACGGATGCTGCCGGTCAACGCCAGGACCACCACGCCCGGTCGGACTTGTTTCTTGATGAATTCCATTTATTTTGACCCTCATTTCGCCAAAGGCGAAGCATTCGCCCCCCGACCTAACCATGACAACGGGGCCCCGAATTCAGTTCGCGCGATCCCCCTCATAAGGAAATTGGCGGATCATCCGCAGGCAGCCTTCCAGGGCTTCCCACAGAGAATCCCCCCAACCTGAGGGCAGCAGCGGAGCGCTCTGCTGGTTTACCTGCTTATCGGCCTCGGCAAAAAATCGCACGCGCTGGCCTGCCGGGGGCACGGCATACTCCTTCACCGTGATCCGAAAATCCACGTTTCCCTCAGGCTGGCATTTCGTCATCGAGAAGAAGCTGAGTTGAGCCAGTTGTTCAGAACGATCCGTCTTCGTAAAGTGCCACTCCACCGCTCAATCCTCCCGCCCGCATGTTGTCGCGCTCAGACGTGTGTGATGATCTGTATCAGTATCTTAGGATGTGTGGCCACTGGTGTCAACGTATGCATCGGGATGGAAAACTCTGATCGAGTGCAGGGCCATCAGATTTCGCAAGTCCGGGCACTCGACCGCGCACTCTCCCGGGATCATTCACTTAGCCCTTAAATGTTGAGCGCACTTCTGGTAGAGTCACGGTTTCGCGTGGCGGCCCCACCGTCACTGGCGGCGAGGCACGTGTAACGGCTTGTCATGGAGATAACAGGCCGGGAGGAAAACCCTAATGAAATATCGCAAATTGGGACGCACCGGTTGGATGGTAAGTGAGATCGGATATGGTATGTGGGGCATGGGAGAATGGACCGGCTCTGACGACGCGGAATCAAGAAACTCCCTCCAGAGGGCCCTCGACCTGGGTTGCAATTTCTTTGACACCGCTTGGGCTTACGGAAGCGGCCACAGTGAAAAGTTACTGGGGGGATTGGTGCGTGACAACCCGGGTCGAAAAATCTGCACGGCCACGAAGATTCCTCCCAAGAATCTCGCTTGGCCCAGCCGCCGGGAGTTCACACTCGAGGACTGCTTTCCTCCCGATCACATTGACCATTATGTGCACTCCAGTCTCGAAAATCTGGGGTTGGAAAGCATCGACCTGATTCAATTCCACACCTGGGAGGACTCCTGGCTGGAGGATGATCGCTGGGTGAAAAAGATCGCTGATCTGCGCCGCCAGGAGCTTATCGAGGCAGTGGGCATCAGCATCAATCGCTGGGAGCCCTGGAATGGCGTGCGTGCCGTCCGGTCAGGGCTGATCGACGCGGTGCAGGTCATCTATAACATTTTCGACCAAAACCCCGAGGACGAACTCTTTCCCGCATGTGCTGCCATGAATGTGGGCGTCATCGCGCGCTGTCCATTTGATGAAGGCACGCTCACCGGCAGCCTCACCCTCCAATCCACTTGGCCTTCGGGCGATTGGCGCAACACCTACTTCGTCCCGGAGAACCTCAGCGCGAGCGTGGAACATGCGGAAGCCTTGCGCCCGCTCATCCCTCCGGGCATGGACATGGCAGAGATGGCCGTGGATTTCATTCTAAATAATCCCACGGTGAGCACGATCATCCCCGGGATGCGCAAGCTGGCAAACGTGGAAAGGAATATACGCGCCGCCAACAAAGGTCCGTTACCAATCGACCTGCATACCGAATTACGCAAGCACCGTTGGGATCGGACACCCACCGATTGGTCACAGTAGGAGTGAAACGGGGAGACTCCATCATGAAGTACCGCCGATTTGGGCGCACAGGCTGGATGGTGAGCGAGATTGGGTATGGGATGTGGGGAATGGCGAGCTGGACAGGGTCCAGCGACACCGAATCCGCACAATCCTTACAGCGTGCTGTCGACTTGGGCTGCAATTTCTTTGACACGGCCTGGCATTACGGCAGTGGCCACAGCGAACGTCTGCTCGGGGAGGCGGTGCGGCGGAATCCTGGGAAAAAGCTTTACGTGGCGACCAAGATTCCTCCCAAGAATTTTGTTTGGCCGGCCCGCCCTGAGTGCACGCTCGACGACTGCTTCCCACCGGAACATATTGACCACTACGTGCACGCCAGTCTCGAAAACCTGGGATTGGAAAACATCGATCTGATTCAATTCCACACTTGGTCGGATACCTGGCTGGAAGACGACCGCTGGGTGAAGAAGATCGACGAATTGCGCCGCCAAGGACTGTTTCGCGCCGTCGGCATCAGCCTCAATCGCTGGGAACCCTGGAACGGCGTGCGCGCAGTGAAGTCAGGACTGATTGATTCCGTGCAGGTCATCTATAACATTTTTGACCAGAATCCAGAGGACGAACTTTTCCCCGCTTGTGCCGCCCGGGATGTAGGGGTCATTGCCCGGTGCCCTTTGGACCAAGGCTCGCTGACGGGCACGCTGACCCTTGAAAGCAAATGGCCGGAAGGCGATTGGCGAAACTCTCGCTTCCGTTCCGAGACGCTCAAGGAATGTGTTTCGCACGCCGACGCGTTGAAGCCGCTGGTCCCCCCCGGTCTATCGCTGCCGGAGATGGCGCTGCGCTTCATCCTGAACAATCCGACCGTGAGCACCATCATCGTAGGGATGCGCAAGACAAGAAATGTGGAAGAGAACCTGTCTGTCAGCGAGCAAGGACCCTTGGCGGTGGACCTCAACGCGGAATTGGTCAAGCATCGCTGGGATCGAAAAATAACCCAGCGGCCGAACTAAAAGGAACCGGTGCCCCGAGTGCGGCTCAACAGTTGGTCAGGGTTTGAAAACTCCGGTACGGTTACGAATTTGTGGACAGATTTAGAAGCTGAAGCACGGCAAAGTACGTAACTTCAATACACCATCGTCATTCTGGAAGGAGAGTCTTCGCATGAACAAGAAAACGGAAATCACCCGGCGGGAATTCCTGAAAGACACGGCCCTTGCCGGTGCCGGCGCAGCCGTGCTAGGCGGCTTGGCGCCGGCCCGCGTGCTGGGCGCGAACGACCGCATTCGCGTCGGCGTGCTGGGAAGCGGGCACCGCGCCCGCTATGACATGGAGATGTTTATGAAGGTTCCTGGCGTCGAGATCGTGGCCGTCTGCGATGTCTTCGCGCCCGCCCGCGCCAAAGCTTTGGAAATCGCGGGCCCTGGCGCCCAGGCGTATACGAACTACCGCGAAGTTCTTGACCGCAAGGATATCGACGCCGTGCTGATTGGCAGTCCCGATCACTGGCACAAGCAAATGCTCATCGACGCCGTGAATTCCGGCAAGGATGCCTATGTCGAAAAGCCCATCTGCCATTCCATCGAAGAGGGAATGGAAATGGTCAAGGCGGTGGACGGCAGCCAGCGCATCGTCCAAACCGGCACCCAGCAGCGCAGTTGGGATCACTGGAAACTCGGCAAAGAGATCATGACCTCGGGCCGCCTCGGTAAGGTCACCATGGTTCATACTTACTGGTATCAGAAATATGGGGCTAAAGAAGACCTGCGGAAAATCGATCCGGCTGACCTGGACTGGAAAAGCTTTTTGGGCGACGCGCCCGACCAGCCATTTACCGAGGAGAAATTCTATTGGTGGCGGTGGTATTGGGATTTCGGCGGGGGCATTCTCACCGACCTGCTGACGCACTGGATTGACGCCATCCAGTGGTACATGAATCAACCCGCGCCCAAGACGGCCACGACGGTGGGCGGCATTTACACGATGGATTGGCAGTGCCCCGATACCCTCACGGCCATTTATGAATACCCCAGCGATTTCATGGTAACCTTCACCGGCTCCATCAACAGCACCGTGGATGACGGCGGCGTGATGTTTTGCGGCAGCGATGCCACGCTGAAGATTGATCGTTCCCGCCTGGCGGTATACCCGGAGGGCGTATCCTCAGTACCCGGCTCGCTCGCGCCGGAGCCGGAAATCTTTATGCGTAGCGAGCACGACGGAACACTTGACAACGTCCTCAACTTCGTGGACTGTATGCATAAGCGGAAAAATCCCAACGCCAACATTCACGTTGGCTTCGAGGCGGCACGCACCTCGTGGATAGGCAACGCCGCTTTGAAGCGGGGTATGAAAGTAGCCTGGGACGGAACGAAAGGAAGGGTAGCATGATGAAGACCACGCATTTCTCGCACATCCTGTACAAGAAACTGGGCGGCCTACTCCTTCTGTTCGTCCTCGTCAGTCTGCCGCTGCGCGCCGAGGAGCCGACGCCGTCCAAGGCCATCTACAATTCCTTTAGCGACGCGGAAGAGATGGCCATGGGCCGCAAGGCGGCGGAGGAAACCGACAAGCAAGTGGTGCTCCTGAATGCACCGCTACTCACGGCTTATGTGAACCACCTGGGACAGAAAGTGGCACAGTCCTCGCGGCGGCCGGAAATTCAATACAACTTCAAGATTGTGAATACTGACGATGTTAATGCCTTCTCGTTGCCGGGTGGGTATGTCTACGTCTACCGTGGACTCCTGGACTTTGTCGACAGCGAAAGTGAGTTGGCCGGCGTGCTGGCGCACGAGGTTGGCCACGTTGTGGCATATCACAGCATGAACGATGTGGCGCGCCGCGCGCTGGTGGACCAGGGAATGCAACAACTCCAGAAGGCTGGCGTGCTCAATGACCAGCAGAACGTCGAGATGTTGCAACATTACGGCGGGCCGATCCTGCTCTTCGCCGACCGCAAGTTCAGCCGGGAAGAAGAATCCGAGGCTGATATGCTTGGCATGTACAATGCCATTCGCGCCGGGTACGATCCGGAAGGATTGGTCACTGCACTCGCTCGCCTTAGCCAATTCACGGGGAACCCGACGCTCGTCGAGGCTCTCTTGATGAATCACCCCCTCCCGGCTGAACGGGTGAAGGATCTCAAAGCGGAACTCAGGCAAAATCCGCCCCCGAAAGGCCTCGAGAAGGATAGCCTTGCGTTTCGGGCGGCAAAGTTACAACTAAAGGCACTGCCGCTGGCACCTCAACCACCGAAAAAACAGCAGTAACGGATTCGCGCGGACCTCAGGCGTGACGAGGTCCGCGGAGAATTCGCGCCGGAAGAGTAATAAGTGCCCAAAGTAGTTCGAAGACCCCACCCACGGCAATTCCTACCAGCCGGAACGGAAGTGTCAGAATCCAGACCAGCGGATAGAGCACCAACGCCAGAAGCGCCAGCGGCCAGCAGAGGACAAGAAGAATGCACCAGAGCAGAAACTTCACCATGCGACTCGACTCCCAGGGAGAATGCACGACCATTTTACTCCGGTTGCCACCCAAACACATGGATTCCGAACTGCCCGATTGCGCCGGCTTGGGCGTTACCGCAACAACCCTCCGCTTCCCTTCACGGCCTTCCCGCCAGCTTGAAAGCTAATCCATAGGATAGAGGCTGCAACCTCCATCCACCATTAGCGTCGCGCCCGTCATATAATCGGATGCATGGGAACAAAGAAAAATGAATGCGCCTGCCACCGATTCCGGGGGCTGCATGAAACCGAGAGGAATGGCTTTTTCCGCGCGGCGGCGGTAATCGGGTTCTGTGTCCCATTGCCGTTTGGCCATACCCACAGCCACAATGCCGGGAGCAATGGAATTCACGCGGATTCCTTTTGCTGCCAATTCCCGCGCCATTCCCCGCATCAGCATTTTCATCCCGCTCTTGGTAACGTTGTAGGGAGTAATGTCGGGCCAGGGCGTATCCTGCACCCACGAAGACGTGAAGATGATCTTTCCCTCAGTCTTTCTCGCCACCATGGCATGCGCAGCCGCCTGCGCCACCACAAACGCGCTGCGAAGGTTGACGCGCACGATGCGGTCCCAATCCTGTTCGGCATAGTCGAGAATGGAGCAGGACTGGGCCATGCCCGCGTGGCACAACGCGATGTCTACAGCACCAAAGGGCTGGATGGCTTTTTCCACTAGTGCCTGCGCGCCGGCCGTTGTGGTCACGTCGGCGCTGATGTAAACACATCGATCGGCCGCGCAGCCGGTGGCCTGCATCCACTCCTGCGCTTCGTGTTCCGCCAGGATGTCATTCACCACTACGGACGCAGAGTGCGCCAGCAGCTTACGGACCACGATTTTCCCGATGGCGCCCACACCCCCCGTAATCAGGATGACCTTGCCTTGGAGACAATCCGATGCGAATGCCATGGATATTCCTCACCGGAGTCATGACTCAGGTCGATTTCGTGTCGAGATGCTCAATGCCCGCAAAGCTCTGCGAGGAGCGCCGCCGACACGGGTGAATCAAAGGCCGAGGCCAACGGCCGTCACGCCAAAGAACCGAGTCATTCCCCTTATTCAGTTTGAATTTAGTGCGCTACGATTATAGCCCAAACACGCTGGGGCCAGGTGTCGCCCTGTCAGCGCGCAAATGCTCCTTTACTTTCCCACCAATCTTTGATATTCCGCTGCTGGGTGAAATGCGGAGAGTAGACATCGATGAAGATCACTGACGTTAAAACCCTTGTCGTTAACGCGCAGATGCGCAATTGGCTATTTGTCAAGGTTGAGACCGACGTTCCCGGCCTCTACGGTTGGGGCGAGGGCACGCTCGAATGGAAAACGCGCGCGGTCTCCGGCTGTGTGGAGGACTTCAAACCCTTTGTGCTGGGCAAAGACCCGACGCGCATTGAATTCTTGTGGCAGATTATGTATCGCCACTCCTTCTGGCGGCTGGGAGTGATCGGGATCACAGCAATTTCTGCAATCGAACAAGCGTGCTGGGACATTACCGGAAAATCGCTGGGGGTTCCCGTTTACAAATTACTGGGCGGCCGCGTCCGCGATAAGGTGAGAATGTACACTCATCTCGGCATGGGCCAAATGAAAGCGGTGTATGAAACCTCTGCCGTGGAGCCCCTGATTGAGCGCGCGCAGGAGGTTCTGGCAAACGGCTACGGCGCGTTGAAGGTGGTGTTTGTGCCGCTTTCAGAACCGCTGATGGGACTGCCGGCGGTGCACCATTTCGCCAACCTGATGGGGAAGTTGCGAGAGGCCGTGGGTGATGCCGTGGACATCATGATCGATTTCCATGGCCGCACGACTACGGGACAAGCCATCGAATACATCCGCGCCGTTGAGCAGTTCCACCCCTTTTTCTGCGAAGAGCCCGTTCCGCCGGAGCAGCCCGATGCCCTGCTCGAAGTCCGGCGCAGCGTGTGCGCCGCCATTGCCACGGGCGAGCGGCTGGCCACTCGCTGGGAGTTTCGCCGCGTCTGTGAGCTGCAGGCCTGCCATGTTTTGCAACCGGACCTCTGCCATTGCGGTGGCTTGCTCGAAGCCCGCCGAATTGCCGCGATGGGAGAAACCTATTTGATGGGGATTGCTCCGCACAACCCCAATGGCCCGGTCGCCAATGTCGTCGCGCTACACTTTGATCTTGCCACGCCGAACTTTTTGATCCAGGAGGACATGGTGGGCGACGTTCCCTGGCGGTTCGATGTGGTCCAGACGCGGTTGAAGGCCGAAAAGGGTTACTGGCTGCCACTCGATGAACCCGGCTTGGGCGTCGAGATCAATGAAGCGGAAGCGCGCAAGCACCCCTTCGAGCAAGAGATACTCGCACAAATGGTTTTTCACCCGGACGGTTCAGTAGCAGAATGGTGAGAGGGAATTACTTTCCCGCCCTCTAGATCTTCCCCGACAGTTCCTCGCCTGATTGGGGTCTTAATACCGATGAACAATCATTTCTGGTTTGGTATGACCGTTATTCTTGTCAGTGGCGCAATGAACGCCGCATTTGCGCTGCCGATGAAATACTCTCGCATTTGGAAGTGGGAGAACCTCTGGCTGGTATTTTCCGTGGTCGGGATCTTTCTCGTTCCCTGGACGATGGCCCTTGGGCTGGTACCGGGGCTTATGCAGGTTTATTCAGGGATCACGCCGCGCGCATTGTTCCTGCCCGCCCTTTTCGGCCTGTTCTGGGGTTTTGCGCAAGTGACGTTTGGGGTCAGCCTGCGGATGGTCGGGCTCGCCTTGACTTATGCCGTCGTGTCAGGCCTCGCCAGTCTCTCAGGATCGCTTGTCCCAATGCTGGCCTTTCATCCCGAGGAGCTGTTCCGGCCGCGAGGGCTGCTGCTGCTTCTCAGCATTCCGTTTCTCATCGTGGGTCTGGTCTTCTACGCCATCGCCGGCCGCAGACGGGAGAAGGAGCAGGCGGACCCCCATGCTGGGCCCTCAGCGCCGAAGAGTAGTTTCGCCACAGGGCTGGCGCTGTGCATTTTCACGGGAATCTTCGGATCGAGTTACAACCTGGGATTCGCTTTTGCCGGGGATATACTTCAAGCGAGCAAGGCGCATGGCGCCGGCCCCCTGACCTCAACTTATGCGGTGTGGAGTCTCGTCCTGGGAGCCGGGTTCATTCCCAACCTGGTTTACTGCATTTACCTTCTGGTGAAAAATCGGACGGGGAATCTGTTCGCCCGCAGCGGGTGGCCCCGGGAAGCTGTTCTGGGTGTCACCATGGGACTCACGTGGGTTACGGCCGTTCTGGTTTACGGGATCGGAGCCACGCTCGTGGGCGCGGATGGAACCTCGGTAGGTTACATGCTCTTCCTCGCCGCGAGCATCCTCTTTGCCAATGCCTTCGGACTTATGGCCGGAGAGTGGAAAGCCTCAAGCCCCCGAACGAGGAAATTCCTGTTCGCGGCCGTCGCTTTCATCCTGATTGCGGTCATTGTGGTAAACCTCGGAGGCCTCTTCTCATAGCACCCCGAGCAACGACCGGACCGCGATTTCGGATGCCCCCCCCCGCTGCGGGTTTATCCCGCCATATCGTAGCGGCGAGTTTCCGTCACCACGTGTTTTTCTTGGCGAAAATCTTCGCGCATTTCGTATGGCCGAATGGCGTTCGCCCCGGGCCAGCGCTGATAATCCGTTCCTCGGCCTCGTCCGCATCGACCTCGACCGTAGCGGAGAATACTGCGCAGCCACATCCGCACCCAGTCGTCGACATGCTCGAACGTGAAACATTGACTATGTTGGAAGTAGCCAAACCAGCCCCGCATGGTCCGATTCAGATTCGTGACGATGGCCGGCATGCCCTGTCCTTGCGTCCGTCGGGTCATGGCCCGAATCGTTACCTGGAGCTTCCTCTGGCTCTTCGCGCGCGGCCAGCGACGGCCCGCCTCGAAGTGATACCCCAGGAATTCAAAACCGCCCGGCTGCCGGGCGTCCACGATCCGCGTCTTCGTGGGATACAACGTCAATCCCACCGAGGTGGTCCACGCTCGCATCCCCGCCAGGGCCGCGCGGGCTTTCGCTTCGCTACGGCAGAAAATCACGAAGTCGTCGGCGTACCGCCCCATCTCAAATCCGGACTCGGCCATTTGGTGGTCGACCGGGTCGAGATAGATATTGGACCGCAGCGGGCGGGCCAGCTTTCCAGGTTCGCTTCCAGGTGGCGCTCGAACTCCTTCACCGTCACGTGGTCTACTCCGGCCGCTCCGCGCTTGGCTTTCACGCGTTCGCAAGCGTGCCGCACATCCGGCAGGGCGTAAACCTTATCAATCAGCCGAAACCATAGGCCGCCTTTCACCTCATCTTGGAGGGCCGTCAGCATCCGCTCCTTCCGAACCGCCGGCTCCGCCAAGTCCCACCGGGCACGAATCGCCCAAGGGTTCGGAGCTTCTCCTGCGGTGACCTTTCTCTCCGCCAAGCCTTTCGCCCTTGTGCTCGAGCCTTGGGCCCACGCGTTCCCCTGGGTCCCGCAGGCGGAACCATTGTTGAGCATTGTAAGTGCGGCAGGCCCAAGACACGTCGCAGCGCGCTTTCTGCAAGCCGCGCACGCAGAACTGCCGCAGTCCGAGTTTGGTTTTCAGCCACAGGTTGCTAACGCGCCGCTACGAAAGGACGGACGTGATAGACCAAGAAAAACCTCCACCTTCAATTTCTATGTCGCGAACCTGGCCTGTAAGACCATTCTTTACTGAGCGGGCCTCCCGTGCTAAAGTTCGATAAGGGATCAGGGCTAATCGCTGGAAGACTGTGAAGTGCAGCGCCTCAGAAATGGAGGGACGTCCATGGAGTCAACTGACCAGACACGCTCACCTTTAGGAAGCCTCGATGAGTGGGAAGACTTCCTCAAGCAACGGTATCCTGAGGCGCCCTCAGACACCGGGAAATCGGCATCGGCGAAGCCGTCGGTGGGTACTGACCCCGACAAGAAGCCGGAGGAGTTCCGTGACCACGGCGCCGAAGCGCGTGCCTCGGTGAAGGAGTTCTATCACCTCAACCACACCTACCAGACGCGCGAATTCGTCCTCACCAAACAGCGCGAGTTCGTTAATCGGGGAAAGACGCAAATGGGGATTTGGGAGGCCATGGAGTACCTCAACACCCTCATTGATGATAGTGACCCGGACACCGACGTCCCGCAGATCGAGCATCTGCTCCAGACCGCCGAGGCCTGCCGGCGCGACGGGCAGCCACGCTGGTTCATCCTCACTGGCTTGGTTCATGATCTGGGGAAGATCCTGTGCCTCTGGGGTGAGCCGCAATGGGCCGTCGGCGGCGACACGTTTCCCGTCGGCTGCGCCTATTTTCCAAAGATCGTGTTCCCCGAATACTTCGCTTCCAACCCGGATTCGACCGTGCCCGAGTACCAAACCAGGCTGGGCGTCTACGAGGAGCACTGCGGACTGGACAAGGTGGACCTGTCGTGGGGCCACGATGAGTATATGTATCACGTCGCGAAGGATTACCTGCCGGAGGAAGCTCGCTACATGGTTCGCTATCACTCCTTCTACCCCGCCCACAAGGAGGGCGAGTACGAGTACCTGATGAGCGAGTGCGACAAGACGATGTTCAAGTGGGTGCGCGAGTTCCAAAATTACGATCTGTACTCGAAGAGCCAGGAGCGACCCAATCTTCAGGAGCTTCGGCCCTTTTACGAGGAACTGATTGCCGAGTACTTCCCGCCCCAGATTTCGTGGTAGGAACCCGCGAGATCAGAACCACCGGCTCATAATAACCTTTTGCTCGGTATAGAACGCTACGGCGTCTTTGCCGTGGGCATGGAGGTCCCCGAGTTTTTCCATCCGGCGAAGGGGAAGAAGGCCATGGGGGCGGCGACGCCGACGTTGATCCCCACCATGCCCACTTCAATTCGCGACGAGTACTCGCGCGCGGACTTACCGTTGCTAGTGAATATCGATGTTGCGTTGCCGAAGGGCGAACGGTTCACCAATTGGATGGCCTCGTCCAGCGTTTTGACTCGAATCACGGAAAGAACGGGTCCGAAGATCTCTTCTTTGGCGATCGTCATGTCGGGCTTGACGTGGTCGAAAATGGTGGGCCCGAGGAAAAATCCGCCGCTTGCGGATTTATGCCGGCGGCCGTCGCAGAGTGGCGTGGCCCCCTCCGCGATGCCCTTTTCGATATAGCCCGCAACGCGCTTCCAGTGATCGGAAGTTACCAGCGGCCCCATTTCAATTCCCGCCTGCGAACCGTCACCCACGGCCAGGGCCTCTGTACGTTTGGCCAGCAAATCGAGCAGCGGACCGGCGGCCTCGCCCACCGCCACCAGCACGCTGCCCGCGAGACACCTCTCACCCGCGGCGCCAAAGGCCGAGCCGATGATGGCCTCCACGGTCTTGAGCATGTCGGCGTCGGGCATGACCACCAAGTGATTCTTCGCCCCGCCCAGCGCCTGCACGCGTTTCCCTTCCGCCGCCGAGGTGGAATAGATGAATTTGGCCACCGGCGTCGAGCCCACGAACGACACAGCCTTCACCAGAGGATGGTGTAACAGTGCGTCCACCGTTTCCCTGCCGCCATGGATCAGGTTCAGAACTCCCGCCGGAAGACCCGCCCCCGCCAGCAGTTCGACAAGCCGCGTCGGCGTAAGCGGAACTTTTTCCGAGGGCTTCAGCACAAACGCATTGCCGCAAGCGATCGCGAATGGGTACATCCACAGCGGCACCATGGCGGGGAAATTGAAGGGTGTAATACCGACGCACACGCCGATGGGCTGCCGAATAGTTTTGCAGTCGATCTCCCGCGCCACATCGTTCAGCGAATCGCCCATCATCAGGCTCGGCATGCCGCACGCCACTTCCACCATCTGGATGGCGCGGCGGACTTCCATCTTGGAGTCCTCCGCGGTCTTGCCGTTTTCGCGGGTGAGGATGGCTGCCACTTCCGCCGCATGGTCCTCCAGCAGCGCTTTGAAGCGGTAGAGGACTTGCACGCGGTCCACTACGGGCACGTCACGCCATTTCAAAAACGCCTCGTGCGCGGTGCGGACGGCGCGGTCAACGTCAGCTTCGCTCGCGTAGGGGACCTCCCCCACCACGGTGCCAGTGGCAGGATTGGTGATCGGCAGGGTCCCGCGGCCCTTCTGCTTTTCCCACGCGCCATTGATATAAAAACCGACCAAACCAACGGCAGATTCAGTTGTAATCATCCTTCTCCCTCCAATTCCGGAAACTCTACGGGCTCGGAAGATCGTTGCATCAATGCGAGGTAGAGGCCCCCCGCCACCGCGAACCCCACGAACCATGAATAGTCATAAAGAAAGCGCAGCGGCGCAACCACCAAGCCCAGCAACGCGACGGCGATTCCCACTCCCAGAGCGACAACGGCGCGCCAGTTCACCCCGCCATCGTACTCGTAAGCGCCGTTCCGCCGGTAGAGGTCATCCAACTTCAGCCGCGCGCGGCGCAAAATAGAGTAATCCGCGATCATCACACCGGCCACTGGCCCGAGCATGCCGGAATATCCCACCAGCCACCCGAAGATGTAAGCGCTGAAATCGCTCAGCAGCTTCCATGGCATCATGCACACGCCGACGACTCCCGTGATCAGGCCGCCGGTCCGAAATGAAATCAGGCTGGGTCTCAGGTTAGAAAAATCGTTCGAGGGCGAAACCACATTGGCCGCGACGTTGGTGTTGAGCGTGGCAACCACCAGCGCCACCAATGCGACGAGCGCGACGGCGGGGTGATTGAATTGCCCCAGCAGTTGCACCGGGTCCCAGATTGCTTCTCCGAATAGCACCACCGAGGCAGACGTGACGGCCACGCCGATAAACGCGTAGAGCGTCATCGCCGTGGGCAGGCCCAGTGCCTGGCCGAGCATCTGCGCCCTTTGCGATTTGGCGTAGCGGGTGAAATCCGGAATGTTCAGCGCTACTGTGGCCCAGAAGCCCACCATGCCGGTGAGCGAGGGAACAAAGAAGCGCATGAATTCCACGGTCGTCTGAAACTTGCTTGGCGTACTGAGCACCGGACCGAGCCCTCCGGCTTGCCGCGTGATCCACCACAAGAGCAGCAATCCAATACCCAGCATGAAGGGCGCGCCGATGCCTTCCAGGAACTTGATGGTCTCGATGCCACGCCAAATCACCACCATGTTCAACGCCCAGAACGCGAAGAAGCACAGCCACGCGCCGCCTGGCAAATGCGCGGCTCCCGGCCAGAAGATCCTCAGCATGGAGTAAATCGCTTGCCCGCCAATCCAGGTCTGGATGCCGAACCAGCGGCAAGCCACGAGCGCGCGCAAAACCGCGGGAATGTTGGCGCCCCGCACGCCGAAGGAAGCGCGCACAAATACCGGGAAGGGGATTCCATACTTCGCGCCGGCGTGCGCGTTGAGCAGCATGGGGACGAGCACGATGAGGTTGCCCAGCAGGATGGTGCCGATAGCCTCCCACCAACTCATGCCCCCCGCAATCAACCCCGAGGCCAGCATGTAAGTGGGGATGCAGACCGACATCGCCACCCACAGCGACGCGTAGTTGTACAATCCCCAACTCCGGCGCTCCGGCGGAATCGGGGCTAGGTCCGGGTTATAGAGTGTGGGGTCGGTCACTTCCACGCCCCTCCGCGTGCCGCGCGCTTCAGATATTGACCACGGCCGGGCTTGCCGTAAAACTGGCCGTTGTCAATAATCACTTCCCCGCGCGAAATCACCGTGCGAGCGTTGCCGCGGATTTCGAAACCCTCAAACATCGAATAGTCCACCCGCATATGATGCGTCTTGGCACTGAGCGTGTGGACAGCTTCGGGATCCCAAATCACCACGTCGGCGTCGCTGCCCGGAGCGATTTCGCCCTTGCGCGGATACATGCCAAATATCCGCGCGGGCGTGGTGGAAGTGATCTCCACAAAGCGATTGAGCGAGATTTTCCCCGCGTTCACGCCGTGGTGATAAATCAGTTGCAGACGATTCTCGATACCAGGGCCGCCGTTGGGAATCTTGGTGAAATCATCCTTCCCCAATATCTTCTGGTCGGCGAAGCAGAACGGGCAGTGGTCGGTGGAAACAACTTGCAAGTGGTCATGCTTGAGCCCGTCCCAGAGTTTGGGATGATGCTCCTTGGGGCGCAGGGGCGGAGTGAAAACGTACTTGGCACCTTCGAAGCCCGGTCGCGCCAGGTCATCGATTGAAAGCAGAAGGTACTGCGGGCAGGTTTCAGCAAACGCGGGCAACCCGCGGTCGCGCGCCTCGCGCACTTCTTTCAAGGCGTCCTCGGATGTGAGATGCACGATGTAAACCGGCACGCCGGCGATTTCCGCGAGCGCGATGGAGCGGTGCACCGCTTCGGCCTCCGCTTTCACTGGCCGCGTGAGCGCGTGGTAGATGGGCGCGGTCTTGCCCTCAGCCACCGCGCGCGCCACAATCACGTCAATCACGCTGCCGTTTTCGGCGTGCATGCAGATCAGCGCGCCGTTCTTGGCGGTCTGCGAAAGCGCCTTGAAAATCGTTCCGTCATCCACCATCAGCACGTTGGGGTAGGCCATAAACAGCTTGAAGCTGGATACGCCTTCGCGCACCATATCGTCCATGTCTTCCAGGCCCGCGCCCGCGAGGTCGGTGACAATCATGTGCAGGCCGTAGTCGACGGTGGCGCGTCCCTCAGCCTTCTTCATCCAGATGTCGAGCGCGTCCCTCATGCGCGTGCCGCGCGCCTGGATGGCGAAATCGACGATGGAGGTGGTGCCGCCGAACGCCGCGGCGCGCGTGCCCGTTTCGAAATCGTCGCTCGACATGGTGCCGCCGAAGGGCATATCGAGATGGGTGTGGGCATCGATGCCGCCGGGGATCACGTACATGTCCGTAGCGTCAATCACCCGGGCGTCCGCGGGGGCATTGAGCCCCAGACCAACTTCACTTATTCGTTCACCCTCAATCAGCACGTCGGCCTTGCGCGTTTCCTGTGCAGTAACAACCGTGCCATTGCGAATTACTGTGGTCATTGGGCCCTCTTAAGGTTTGAGTGGTCCGATGATCGGGTGATCGGGCAATCGAGTCATTGAGCCATTTGGTCATCGGGTCATTTAGCCATTTGACGATTCTTCAATGATTCAATGACCCGATGACTCGATGACCCGATTCTTTCGTTCACCCGATCACCCGATTACTTGCTCGCAGTACGCTGCGCCCAAGATTGAAATGGCCGGCCGGTTTCGACCTTTTCCATCGTGATCGAACCCGGAACCGGGCACACCAGCCAGCACAGGTTGCAGCCCACGCATTCGTCTTCATCCACGCGCGGGATTCTCTCCGGCGGCGTTTTGCCGTCCAGCCCCGCGTGCGAATCGAGTTTGGCGATGGGCGTTACGGCGATGCGGGCACGGGTAGCCGCCTCCGCCGCTTCCGGCTGGGCGTAGCCGTCGCGGTGGATGCACTGGTGCGCGCCATCCCAGCAGGCGATGTAGCAGAGGTCGCAACCGATGCATTTTTCGGGATGGATGCGCGCCACGATGCGGTAATTCAAATCCAGATGCTTCCACTCCGTCACGCGCGCGAGCGAGAGGCCGCGGAAACTGTCGAGGGAGGCGAAGCTCTTCTCATCCATCCAGTGGGAAAGGCCGTCGATCATGTCCTCCACAATGCGATAGCCATAGTGCATTGCGGCGGTGCACACCTGCACGGTAGCGCAGCCCAGCAGGAAAAACTCAGCGGCTTCTCGCCACCCGGAAATGCTGCCGATGCCCGAGATGGGAATGCCCACTTCCGGGTCGGAAGCAATTTGTTGCACCAGGTGCAGGGCAATGGGCTTCACCGCCGGACCGCAATAGCCGCCGTGGGAGGAAGAACCGCCCACGTCCGGCCGCGGCGAGAGCGTGTCAAGATCGATGCCGGTAATCGAGTTGATGGTGTTGATGGCGGAAAGCCCATCCGCACCGCCCCGCTTGGCGGCCCGCGCCACGGCGCGGATGTCGGTGATATTGGGTGTGAGTTTCACCAGCACCGGCGTGCGTGCGGCCTCTTTCACCCATTCGGTGATCATGCAGGCGTAATCGGGCACTTGGCCGACCGCCGAGCCCATGCCGCGCTCACTCATGCCGTGGGGGCAGCCGAAATTCAGTTCCAGACCGTCGGCGCCCGCGTCTTCCGCGCGCTTCACCATGTCGTGCCAGGTTTCGCGTTTGGATTCCACCATCAGCGAAGCAATGACGGCGTGGTTGGGGTAGCGCTTTTTCACTTCTGCAATCTCGCGCAGGTTCACCTCAATCGGCCGATCGGAGATGAGCTCGATATTGTTGAACCCCATCATGCGCTGGTTATTCCAATCCACCGAGGAGTAGCGCGAGGTCGTGTTCACGATGGACTCACCGATAGTCTTCCAGACAGCGCCGCCCCAGCCCGCGTCGAAAGCTCGCATCACCTGGTCGCCACAATTGGTGGGCGGGCCGGAGGCCAACCAGAAGGGATTGGGGCATCGAATGCCGGCAAAGTTGGTAGAGAGATCAGCCATGGTGTAAACCATCCGAGCGCATGTGGATGTATTCCCTGTTCCCTGTTCACTGTCCACTGCTCACTGTTCTTTGCGCCTCCATCTGTGCCGCCATGGCGAGGGCGGCGCGCTTGCCATCGGCCACGGCGTCAACCACTTCGCGACCGCCATTGACGCAGTCGCCTCCGGCAAAGTAGCGCGGGTTGGTGGTGCGGCCGGTGGGGCGGTCCACCACCACCATGCCGTTCTTCACGGCAATGCCGCGAGTGTTTTCGAGCAATGTCGCGAGACGTGCCTGCCCGATGGCCGGAATCACCATGTCGCAAGCAAACTCAAATTGCGATTCCGGCACGGGAATGGTGGCGCAGCGCCCATCGGGGTCAGGGGCGCCCAAACGCGTTTCCACAAACCGCACTGCCGCCGCGCGCCCTTCGACGCCGAGGATCTCCCGGGGTTGAGCCATCCAGTGGAAACTCACACCCTCCACCTTGGAGCGGTCGTACTCGGATTTGAACGCGGGCATTTCCCGCTCTGAGCGGCGGTAGAACAGGTGGACCTCGCCGGCGCCCAGGCGTCGCGCCGCGTTGGCAGCGTCGATGGCCGTGTTGCCGCCGCCGATTACCGCCACGCGCCCGCTCACTTGAAAGTCGGGGGATGTCTTGTAGCGTTCGATGAGACGCAGAGCGTCAATCACCCCGTGGAGGGATTCGCCGGGAATGCCCAGGCGCTCCATTGTTCCCAAGCCCATGCCGAGAAAGATGAGCGCAAATTCCTTATCAATTTCTTCCAGGCTCGTCACCTCACCCACCAGGGCTTGGCGAAAATCCACGCCCAGCCCGCGGATCATCTCCACTTCCCGCAGACTGTCTTGCGGACGGAGTTTGTATTCGGCCACGCCGTAGGTATTGAGTCCCCCCGGGAGGGGGCGGTTGTCAATGACGGTGACCGCGTAACCCCGCCGGCGCAATTCCGCTGCGCAGGCGAGCGATGCGGGACCTCCGCCCACGCAGCCCACTTTCTCTGCGTGGCTGATGGGGGACGGGGTGCTCCAAACGGGGTCGGGCTTCTCATAAAACCGGTCCATGGCATAGCGCTGGAGGCGGCCGATTTCAATGGGCTTGTAGTTTTCGCGCACCATCACGCATGCGCCCTCGCACAAAACGTCCACAGGGCACACGCGCGAGCAGCTCAGCCCCAGCACATTGGAATTCAGAATCGTAAGCGCCGAGCCGCGCAGGTTGCCGGTCGAAATCTTCTTGATGAAGCGCGGCACATCAATGTGGGTGGGGCAAGCCGCAGTGCACGGGGCGTCGTAACAAAAGAGGCACCGGTTTGCTTCAATGGTTGCGGCATTCGCGTCAAGCGCGGGATGGATTTCTGGAAAGCGGTCGTTATAGGATACGGGATACGGGATACGGGACACGGGGCACGGGGTTCGGGATTCGGGACTCGGGCCCGCGGGCGTGAAATCTATCTTGTTCATATCAACCTGTTCGGGCCTCGGGAATCGTTACTCGCGGGTGGCACATACATTGCCTTCCATGTATGCGCTTTGGCAGCACACGCAACAATTTTTTCCTGTCCGTGCGTCCTAACACTCGCCTGTTCTGACCCAAAGGGTCTGTCGCTGTTGCTCGTCAGTTGTCACTCGTCACTGCTTCACTAAAGCTTCGTACATTTCGGGACGGCGATCCCGGTAGAATTGCCAGGTCTTGCGCACTTCACCGATCATGTCGAGGTCGAGATCGGCGGTCAGCACCTCATCGCGGTCGCGGGAGGCCTGCGCGATGATGCGCCCGCGGGGATCGCAGAAATAGCTTGAGCCGTAGAACTCGCCGATGTTCCATGGCGCCTCGGTTCCTACACGGTTGATGGCGGCAATGAAGTAGCCATTGGCGACGGCGTGGGCGGGTTGCTCCAGCTTCCACAGGTATTCGCTCAAACCGGCCACGGTGGCCGAGGGATTGAAAACGATTTCCGCCCCGTTCAATCCTAACGCCCGCGCGCCTTCGGGGAAATGGCGGTCGTAGCAGATGTAAACGCCGATCCTGGCGAAGCCCAGGTCAAACACCGGGAACCCCAGGTTTCCGGGCCGGAAATAGAATTTCTCCCAAAAGCCCGGCGCGACGTGGGGGATGTGCGTCTTGCGGTACTTGCCAAGGTAGGTTCCGTCGTTGTGAATCACCGCCGCGGTATTGTAATAAACGCCTTCCTGCTCGCGTTCGTAAATGGGGACGATCAGCGCCAGGTGATGGCTCCGCGCTTGCTCCTGCATCAGGCGAATGGTGGGACCGTCAGGCACCGGCTCCGTGAAGTCATACCATTTGGTGGTTTGTTCCGCGCAAAAATAGGGACCGTAAAAAATCTCCTGCAAGCAGACGATTTGCGCTCCGGCGTCTGCAGCGACGCGGATATAGCCGAGGTGCTTTTCAATCATGGAATGTTTGGTGGCTTCAAGCGAGGCTTCGGGGGGCGCCACGTTGGAAGCTTGAATCAATGAACAACGAATAATGCGCGGCATGGTTCCTCCACGAAGTGATACCAGTATGAGATGATACAGCCCCTCAGTCCGGGATTGCAGACGGTAACGAGCATTATGAAGCGTCTAGCAAAAGGAATCAACCGGATGGGATTTGCGGTAGCCGGTTGATTCGATGTAGAGGCGGCTATACGCCGCCACATGGCGGGGTGAACCCGCCGCTACGGAGATGTGGCGGGGTAATCCCGCCGATACAGCTTCAAAGACGGGAGTATACCCTCGCTCTTGACTTTCAACTTTTTGCTTTCAACGCTTGACTCTCGCTGAGCGATCCTTGCCCTTTCTGCGAGTGACATTTTGTAGCCTCCAATACTTGAAGATTATTCTTGACAAAGATAATGTAATATGATATATTAACCGAGTGTTACTGGACGGTGCTGGGGACTGGCTGGATTTATGATTGTCGGTTGAGGCGGCAGAAGCCAGGGGGTAGGAGACCCCCAAATCCGCACGTAAGAGAGGGAGCGGCGGCGGGGGTGCGGTTTTCTGGCCGCAACTGGGCCGGGGGGTTGGTTTGAGCAAGGAGGATAGGGACGCCGGTAGGGCTCGGGAGTCGAAGTG
>JBEKLF010000130.1:0-22867 GCA_050010335.1 Terriglobia bacterium | reverse complement strand
GAAGTCAAGAATCTCCTCAAAATAGAAGACTGAAGCTGCCGGGGGTTGCCCGTGGAGGGCAAAGCCGTGCACCGATCTTATGCCATGAGCTTCAGGTGGCTCTTGTTTGCTTCGAGGAAAGCTCGCAGGTCCTCTCCGGCATCAAGGAGCCGGGTCCATTGTTCGTAATACAATGTAACGGGGAAGCGTCCCAATCCATAGACGCTTACGCCGCCCTTCTCGCTCACCTTAAAACCTATCGTGCCGGTTTTCTTTGCTGCCACTTGTTTCTCAAGTTCGGCAACCCGGGCCAGCAACTCTTCCTTAGTTGGCTCTGCCATTGGGACCATCCTCCTGTCGCCGCCGTAGCGGCGGCGTGTGTTTGTTCAATCTCCGGGTTCGTCTCCAGTACCGCGGGTCGATCCTCAGCACGGATGCCACACCCGATGCCATGTTAATGAAGCCCCCATGATAGCTGATTTCCCCGTAACGAAACAGTCGAGCCACCAATGCCAGCGCGTGCTGAGCAAGGGTCGAGTTAACGAAAGGTTCTTGGCGCTCCAATGATTCAACCGCACTACAGCTTGGTTCTCCGTCGTTATCGAGATTCGGATCACCGATTTCAGGGTAAAGTTCGACCGCAGACCTCAGGCGGAGTTTTGCCCTGCGATTCCGCTCATTGAGCGGTTCGCCCAGGATGAACTGCCCGCTATCTGCATTGTTGCCAAGATCGAGCCAGTAGGAAACCATGCTCCAATTCCCAACCGCATCGCGGATTGTGACCCGTGCTGCCCGTGTATCCACGCAGCCAACCACGATGTGAGCGCGGAGGTCATCGCCGGAATAGCTGCGTGAGATAAAGATTCCTGGGCGCAGATGAACCGGTACAGCATCCCATTTCAATCCCCAAAACAGGTTCAATCGGTTGACCAGAACAATCGCTTTGTTGAGACCCACTTCGCACCGGGCGAAGGGCTGGCGGACACAGTTGGCAGGTGAAATCGAATCGCCGTCCAATACTGTGACATGCAGTCCTCCAGGATGACCGTGTGCCACAAGCGATTGATGTAGGTAAGGCAATCCCGCAACTATTGCGCTCCCCGTTCCTCCGCAACCGACCACCAGCACGCGCACCTGCCGTTGGAGCAGTTCGGGGTGAATGCGGTGAATTTCCATGGCCAACTCCTCAACGTTCGTGTCCGCAAGTGACGAATTCTTGTAGGGTTTCTCCGGCATCGGTCAGGTATTGAACTGGGAATTGCTTCTTGCCAGCGAGATTTCTCCACAACCCGATGAAACCTCCTGAGTGGCTGGTAAGCCGCACTGCGCCTGCCGCATGTGTAAATTCCGATTGATAGAATGCGTCTTCCCACTGCGGTATCGACGCAACGTCAAAGGTATCGGGGACATGCATACTGCCGGGGCAGACTCGAACGTCAGTATTCCAATAAGGAGCGGTCTGGAGGGGCGTGTCAGGGGTTGGCCGTGAACTCGTAGCGACTGCCCGCACGAAGAGGTCCTTGCCTGCAACCTTGAAGATCAGCGACGGGTGCGGGAATAGGAGACCGTTAAGCTTCCGCGCCTCTTCATTCACCCCTCCGAAGAACATGACCCTCCGTCGCGGCCGTGACCACCACACGAGCATGTCAGGGGTGCGCGCCAGGACGTTATCGGGCAGGATTTCCGGCTTGACCTGTGCACCGAGCCCCTGGGCGAGAGTACGCAGGAAGACTGTGGTCAGGGCTTCGCCGGGGGTGAGATAGGGAATTCCATTCTCACCTTGCTTGATTTGGTGCAGGCTGGCGAAGGCACCATCGCCTCCACCCCGATAAACAAGCACTGCTTCGGCCAGCCGGAATTCGTGGTTGGCTCCGATGTTGACATAAGCTTTCATGGTTCTCACCTTGAAATGATCCATTGGTCATTGCCTGGCATGAGGTCGATCAGGCGGCTTGCCGCAGCAATGGTCTGGCAAGCCACTCCGAACATGTGGAATGTGCGCTGAACGCTCTGCGTATCCGTAGGATTAAAAGGGATGATGATATTAGGCTCTGGCTCCACCTCCATCATTCCCTGGGCGTCTTCATCAAACGCTGCTGAAATGGTGTCGCCTTCAGCAAACACAGCCAGCAGACAGGGCAAGGGCGGATTGCAGGCAGAGAGCTCTTCACGGATGTTGTCGTCAAGGTCAGGTCGCTCTGCTTGTGTGGACAGGTGATCGAGGGCGAGTACGGCATTCACCAACTTCTTTGCTCGTGGGTCGTTTATGTTGTCTTTCAGGTGAGCAACCTCACCCTCGTCCAGGGTGGTCTGCCGCATACACAGGGGAATTGATCCCTCGACGTCGGGGATTTCATACTGGTCAGCGTCAGGTTCCCCTGCCGCCCATTCCCGCAGCGTTTCGGCACGTTCGTCGGCATCACGCAGGTCGTATACCCTGGTCCACCGGTTAAGCGCTCCAACAAAGAGGTGGAAGAATGTCGCCGGCAGTTGCGGGTGGATACTGTCCAGCAATTGCAGAGTTGGACCAAAGGTCGCACAGCCACACGTTGCCTCGGAAGGCTCAACAATGAGGAATAGTTGGTTGGGCTTGGTTTCATCACGCTCTGCCCAATCAGAGGTGCTGTTGCTGATTACGGCGGAAAGCAGGAAGCGGTGCCGGATGGCTGGGCCACCGTGCGAGTTAACCCAACGCTCAAGCGTAATCCTGATGAAAGACGTTGGGTCGTGGGCTGCCTTTTCCCAATCTCCAGGGATAGCAATGTCCAGCTCCAGTAGGGTCACGGCAAGCATCACCGCCAAACGGTCATCGGCAACCAGCCGATGCATTACTGGCACTGAGCAAAGTTGCGGCAGTACCAAGCCACTTCCCTGAGCCATTAACTGATCGGAGGGAGCCATCCGGGTGGAGCATCGAGGGGCGTGCGGTTGTTGGTTCGAGCGCTCGCCTCGACTGCGGAGGCGCAGAGGGCGGCTGCTTGGATTAGTTCTGGGCATCTCGCAAACCTCCCCACAAGGGTCTGGTAACGGGCGTGACGGCCCTGTCGAAGTCTCTCGAGTTCATCCAGGACCGCCCGCTTCGCCACCGCCTGGCTTTTGGGATTTCGGCTCATCGGGTCACCCCTTTGAACCGATGGCTCGCGTGAACTGATAGCGCAGCTTGTCGCCAACCGCCTCCGGCCCGGTGATCGATGCCGTGGCGATATCGGGATATTGATGGGCGTAGAGGGTTCGGACGTCCTCCACCGAAAGCTTGGGGTTCGGGTCGGGAAGCCTCACGCCGTTGAATTCGAATATGCGAGAAAGTACGTGGCTTTCCATCAGAGTGCGAGACCTCCTTGGGATTGAGCTGGGACGGGGTCGGGCGTATCAGGTGGGAACAACCCGAGCGTACCTGTCGATGCTGTAATGGGCACGGCGGCACCAGGCGTTGGGGATGCCGTGGAAGGGGTTGAGGAAGGCTCAGCCGTGTTTGCAGGCGTGGGTGGCTTCACGGTTGCCTTCTTGCGCTTGGCTTCCTCCTGCGCAGCCTTGGCGGCAGCCTCCATTGTGGTTTTGGCTTCGGCCAGGGTGCTGGCGGTTTGGGTGTAGGTTTGGACATAGCCGGCCAAATGCCTCCCGAGTTCAGCATCGAGTTCCTCGGGTGGGCCGGTAAAGGTGAGCGGGGTACTGAGAGCCGCGTTGTCGTCAGCCTTTGCCAGAGCGGGAATGACGTTAACGCGGAGCGTTTTGTCATCCACCTTGGCTACTGTGACGAGCACAGTGCGACCGGCGAGAAGCGGCATGAGTTCAACGAACATGGTGCCTCCTTTTTTGTGGCTTAGACGCCACGCGTGTTGTTAATTGGGAAGAGGATTGGGGAGTGGGTCAGGTTGTGTGAAGCGAGGCTTCAGCAATGTGGCTGTTCGCAAGAGTTAAAAGGGGCTGCGGAAGGGAGTTTCCGAGTCCGGCCATCCCGTTCTACACTACGGCGCATAGTACCTTCGTACTATTCCCAAAGTACTGGACGGCCCTTAGAGTAACCTCTGTGATGCAGGGCTGGGAAACACAGGAAGGAACAGATTGAGGAAATTCGTAGGCGTCGCCGCTACCGTAATGATGTGGCCCAGCCCGGAGTTGGCCGGACTTCTTTTCTTCCTTTACGTGTTCTGGGAGAACCTGGGCGACCTAACGCTTAGGATATACGACGACCAACTCATGAAGACCGACAAATCCCGAAAGGGGAACCTGAGTGCCAAGGTGGAGAGGTACTGCATTCGCATGTTGACCATGATGTCCATGGCTGGGCGCAAGCGGCGGAGCAGAGCACTGCTGGCTGGGAGGCGAATGATTAAAACGGCATACAGAGCCATTGCCCGTGCCTCCAACTGGGTCAGGAATCTAATCCAGGGAGGGCAAGCGGTCCCCATGCGTGCCGCCACCGATGAGGAATAGATACCCCGAGGAGACGATAAGGGAGCATCAAACCAGCACCATCTATGGCAACCTCGAAGCCTCATTGGACCTGCTGAGCGAGCACGAACTCTCTTCCGTCTGGCAAAGATAAATTCAGGAAGAACCCAAAACGTTTTGTTATGGCAACAGGGAACGGGGCAACGTCACTGTCGGACTGGTCAAACAGCGCCTCATTGAGGTTTAGAGGTTCTAATTCCCCGCCGCCCCCCATGTCGAATACAACTTCAGCCGGTTCCGTCGAGACCTCCACAATCCTTACCACTGGTCCCTCCAAGTCCTCTCTGCTAGAAACGGCAAGCCACAATGGCGTTCTTTGCGCTTTCCAATTATCCAGTATCCTGAACCCCTCCGCAGATGAAATCATGTTCCTCCCCCCTGCCGAGATTCCGGCTTCGAGATAGTCAGGTGGCTAGCCTCAAATCACCGCCAAGCCAGCGTTCCCGTGAAGCTAACTGGTTAGTGTCCTTAACTCTACGGTGCTTGCTAGATTTCCTGCATTGGAAACCCAAACGCCCCTAGCCCTCCATGGCTTCCGAGGGGAGGGTTGGGCAGCCAGCCGACTCTAAGCAGTCTAGAAGTCGGAGAGTGAAATGGCTGCCACGTCGCTGACCAGGTTATGGTCTAGGGGGCACACTCCTTTTGTGTTTTCGACGATGACAACAACGTAGCCGAATTCGGGCAGATTGTCAACGTCCGGCGGCAGCTCTGGGGCTAGAAGTTGCTGCTTTGATGGACTTGCAGTTCGCTGGGTGCCCGAGGAAAGCCACGCAATTCCAGGACTTAATCACAGCAACGCACCAATTTCGTGCTACCCCGACCTCGGAATTCTTATTCAGCGCGGGAGAGCAGTCGTCATGATTCAACCATGAACACCGGGCTTTTACTTATTTCTATATAACCCCGAAGGGAGCCAGGAATGGATGAATTTACTTGCCTTCTCCCGAAAGCGCGCCCACACTTGGTTGCACGGAGACGAGGTAAGACGACGAAGCAAAGCATATTTAAACTGAGCCGACTGGGTCAGAAGGGGGCCCGTGCTAGGGAAATAACGGCTAACATTGCCCTGGCTTTGGGACTCTGGGAGATGAGAGGAGGGACTGGCGATGCAAACTATAAGTGCCGCTGATCTCCGCCGGTGGGAACGCGAACCGGTCGCCATCCCCATTAGTCTTGCGTTGAAGGCTGATAAGTTAAAATCGGACACCTTCACAGCGACCATTGACATTTCCTTGTCCGGCGTGGGTATTCGAACCATGCTGGCGCTGGTTCCAAAACAAGAGGTGGAAGTCGTTTTCAAGGGGCAATTCACCCAGAGCATCCCTGCTCGCGTGGTTTGGGTGCGGCAAGATGAATCCAGCAATTGGATGATTGCAGGGCTTAAATTCTTACCTTACCCAGTCGCAATGGGTGCCTAGAGACTCCTAGTTCCGCTATCCAATATCGTCTGTCCGTATCCATCTGGCCTCCAAGTGGACACAACCAGAGTGCCCACTTGGAAGAATGCCCACGGACAATAAACCCCGACTAGGAGCCTGTCGGAGATAGATTTCGCTGCACGTAGAATCAACAACTTAGCGAGATTCGACTGTCTGTAAGTTATTGATTCTTCGTCGAGAAAACGCTATTTCCGACACGCTCCTAGACGGCCAAGACCATCCGCTTACGGATTTGGCGGGGCCCCTCTTAAACTACTCTTCGGCTCCATTTTGACTCGTGCAGCGAAGAACAGTCCGAAGTAGCGGCGGTCACATCTGTCACAGCGAAAAGGACGCAACATAAAAAGAGGAAGAATCCATGAATCAAGAATTCCCCAGCGCACGGATCTGCGAACGTTGCGGCTGTGGCATTCTGGGCAACGCCTTTTCGACGAGAAAAGGAACACCGCTTTCCTCCTAACCAAGGATTCTTACATGTGCTGATGGCACGCGTATAGACCGTACCAGCCATAACGGAGCAGCCGGTCCCAGCGACTTCGACTCTGATGGCAACCATGCACGTCACGGGGCGTCCATTTAAGAGGATCACCCGTGTATGGAGCATTTGGTGCTGGCATTAACAATTAACGGAAACTCACCCAGCGCTTGGCCGAACGTTCGCAGCACGGGGGCCTTTTGCACCCTGTTCCACCTCGAATTCCACGGTTGTGCCTTCCTGTAAGCCCTCAAAGGCTATTTGCTGAAGACCTGTGCGGTGAAAGAAAACCTCTTTCCCATCTGATGAGAGAATAAAACCAAAGCCCTTTTCCCGAACGACACGTTTTATCGTACCCTGCATAGACACCTCGATTATGTAAGAGACCTTCCTTACTCCACCAGCACGCAGGTTTTCTGTGGGGAGAGAACTGCGTTTATCACACCATCTTTATGCGTGAAAAGGATTCGATTGTCTGGTCAAAAGCGCTCATCATGTTTAACGAGGGAGGAGATGCATGACGGGACCCATCGCCTTGTAACTATATTCGGACAATTGGACCTGACAGTAGAGAATATGCTGACCTGACTAACCCGCCATGGCCTTGCGGCCAGGCTCGACTCGGATGTTAATTTAGGAGAGGGGGCAACACAGGTATGGCAATGGACTAACCCTGGAGTGTTCCGGCCGCGTACAGGTCAACATTATCACACCGCGAATGCCCGCTTGACTGCACATTGTGTTCGTTACTGCCACAATTGCGAGCACGACCATGCCTCACATTCCATCCGTGGGCGACGAACTCAACACCACATGGGCATTTGCATACCCACCAATCGCTGCCCTTGGGGGCGGCTCTCAGTACAGTTATGCCGGTGGTCTTGATCGTTCTCCCCAACATTGAATTATCGCGTGGGTCCCGCCGCTTATGCACTTTCTGCCGGGTTGAAGTTGGCTTGCCAGGGGTATGGCAGGCTTTCTTCGATAACGCATCGCATTCCTTATTCTGTGCACGAGGAATCCAGCATAGGTTTATCTCCCATCCAAGACCGTGCAGGTGAGCGAGCAGCGCTTTTGCTTCCTTGGCTGTCGACAGGTACAGTCCTTTGCGCATGCGCCATTTGCCAGTGAGTTGGTTGATGACCAGATTGGAATCTCCGTGGATGGTGACTCGCCCTGGCGGGCGACAACTCAGGTATTTCAGGACTTGGAGTACTCCTGCGTATTCCGCCACGTTGTTGGACATGGCGCTGCCCTGACCAACATAGCCGTGCTCCCACACAAGGATGGTACCATCTTGATCTTTGATCATCACTCCGTAGGTAGCGGTTCCTCCGGGATTGATAGGTCCACAAGCTCCATCAAACCAGGCAGTGTATTCGTTGTCTTCGATCAAGCGCACCTCACCATATGGGCAGTAGTTAGCCTTGGCTTTGGGTTATGTCCGCCTGTTACAACTGTTCAAGGCTCGCTCACGAGGTAATGAGCGGCAGTTACTAATCCTTGCTTGGCTTCACAGGCTGTTCAGTGGATTATTGGTTGCCCAAGTCCATCTTAGGCACCCAATAGTTCACTGGTCTTCAATGGAGGACGCATCATCCAGGAGGGAATTGTAGCTGTCTGCCACCAGGTCGCAGGTCGGCGGAGCCTGGATTTATAATTACAGCATACCCTCATCTGTTCCATTCACTCCACGGGGCAGGTTAAGCCTGCCAGGCTTGGTGGATTCCGCCACCACGGTATTACCGGTACCAGACCCCGCAGGGGGCTTGCCATTGGTCGATGGGCTCATCACCGCTACAGCGACCGGCAAGGGATACGGGGCATGGTAATCGTCGTTCAGGAGCTGGTGAGCCGCTAGGCAATGAGCTCCATCACATATATTTTATCATCCAGCAATGCCAAATCTCATATTCTGGCCTTCGAGCAAACTCAAGCGCTTTAAGCCGTGCATCCCGCGAAGGGGTATAGGCTGCCAGCGCATTGATTCCAAAGAAGATCCAAATGCGTTCAATTGTCGATGGGATTGAACTACTGTGCGCATCCGATCTTCCTGTATTCCCCAGTCTCTCTGCCCTCGGGTAAAGGGGAGGCCGGAAGCTACCCGCATCCGGCCCTGAAGCTGGGGAAAGCCGAATTTCTTCCTTCTTACCTGGTTAGTATAGAGATTCCGGCCATCATCCCGAGTTAAGAGCAAAATATATTTGGGTAGTTTGATGGAATGAAGATTCCCTGAGGGATCCAGTGCCAGGAGGGCTCGATCCGGGCCATGAATCGGGGGACGGGGCTGGACTCTTCTGTGTCGCTCCAGCGAGAGCAGGGACGGGTGTCACATTTTCAGCAGGCCAACGGTCAAGTGGCCGGAAGGCAGGCTCTGTTCGAATTACAACAAATTTGCTTTGGACAAGGCGATGGTAGCGGCTTGCCCCATTCAAATTGACTACGTACGGTTGCCGCTGGGGTGTAGGACACGATAAGAGCCCATGGTCAGAACTGCATTGCGTGGCTACCCCCTTCCCGCCGCATTACTAGTCCTTTCTTCACCGGATTCAGGTGCATGTACTCCAGGCGCGCATTGAATTCCTTCTCGTGGCGCACCCAAGGCGTCCCGTCCGTTGCCGCCGCAATTGACCGAGGGTCTTGCATCCAAGGGAAAGCCCACGCAGAAAAGCACTGTCCGTTTGCCGCTGGGAAGTTAAGAGGGAATTTACACTCTACCAGTGAGGCCAAGACGATTAAATTGTAACCGTGTTGCTGGAGAGGCAACCCCAGGGCCAACAATTAATTGCATTTGGTGAGCAATATGGAACAGACATGAAAATCAGTAGCGTGAGACTCTTGATCTTTACCTCTCGATGATTCGGCACCACAAAGACAATCCGCTCTTAATACCCGCGAGATGGTAAAGGCAACTCGCGAGGCTTGGCGCTGACGCCGCCAGTGCCAACCCGACGCAGATCGCCCGGGGCAAGGATGAAGCAAATGAGCCAACAGAAGAAAGTCATTCAGGCATCTTCCAAAGCGCTGCCGAAAACATTCACCGGAATCCAGGGCTTGGACGAAATCACGGGGGGCGGCTTGCCACACGGCCGTCCCACTCTTGTCAGTGGAGGCGCCGGTTCCGGAAAGACACTGTTCGCGCTGGAGTTCCTGGTTCGGGGCGCTACACTATACAGTGAACCCGGCGTGTTCATGTCGTTCGAGGAAACGATCCCAGACTTGACCATAAACGCCGCTTCGTTGGGTTTCGACCTGGACCGGCTGGTGGCGGACAAGAAGCTGTTCCTTGACCACGTGTCCATCACGCGAAGCGAAATTGCGGAAACTGGCGAGTATGACCTCGATGGCCTCTTCATTCGAATTGCCGACGCGGTCCAGCGGGTGGGGGCGCGGCGAATCGTGCTGGACACCATTGAAGCGCTCTTCGCCGATTTGCCCAGCCCAGGTATCCTGCGCGCCGAAATCCGCCGCCTGTTCAACTGGCTCAAGGAAAAAGGATTGACCACGGTCATTACCGCCGAGCGGGACCAGCCCGACAAGCTGACCCGGCACGGCATCGAGGAGTTCGTCTCAGACTGCGTGATCCTGCTGGACCATCGTATGCGGGAGGAGATCTCGACCCGGCGCCTGCGCATCGTCAAGTACCGGGGTTCCACCCACGGCACGAACGAGTATCCGTTCCTGATCGATGAACACGGCATTTCCGTCCTGCCGATCTCCTCACTGGGTCTGGACCACGCTGCCCCCGCCGAACGAATCTCGAGCGGCATTGCCCGGTTGGATGGCATGCTGGGCGGCAAGGGTTTTTATCGGGGGAGCAGCATTTTGATATCCGGCACCGCGGGAACCGGTAAAACCAGCGTCGTGGCGCATTTCGTGGATGCGGCCTGCCGCCGCGGCGAGCGCTGCTTGTTTTTCGCTTTCGAGGAATCGCCCCGGCAGGTCGTCCGCAATATGCGTTCGATCGGCGTCGACCTCCAGCCATGGGTTCGCAAAGGCCTGCTGCTAATCCATGCGGCGCGTCCCACCTACGGGGGGATCGAAGAGCACCTGTTAGTGACCCACAAACGCATCACCAGCTTCCAGCCCAGCGTCGTGGTGGTGGATCCGGTTACCAATCTGATGATGGTCAGTTCCGCGAACGAAGTGCGGTCCATGCTCACGCGGCTGGTCGATTTTCTGAAGACCGAGGGGATCACCTCGATTTTTACGAGTTTGACTGCGGCAGGCGGCTCCCTAGAAGCCAGCGAGGTGGACGTCTCCTCCCTCATGGACACCTGGCTCCTGCTGAAAAACATCGAGGTGGGGGGAGAGCGGAACCGCGCGATCTACGTGCTGAAATCGCGAGGCATGGAGCATTCCAACCAGATTCGCGAATTCGTGCTCACCGACGACGGCCTCCGATTGCTGGACGTTTACCTCGGTGCCGAGGGCGTGCTGACCGGTTCCGCCCGGGTGTCGCAGGAAATGCGCGAGAAAGCAGTGATCACGTTCCGCCAGCAAGAACTGGAGACCCACCGGCGTGAACTGGAGCGCAAGCGCCGGATCTTTGAGGCCCGCATGGTCATGCTCCGGGCGGAGTTTGAAGCGGAGGAAGAAATAATTCAACAGACCATCTCCGAATCGGAATTACTCGGTAAGGAAGTGGTGCAGGACCGCGGGCAGATGGTGCTGAGCCGGCAAGCGGACTCCTCCTCCTACAAGAAGGAGGGGCGCGCGAAAGCCGCGCGGAAACGCTGAATGCCCACAACCAAAACAAAAACTCGGGCGCGGCCGCGCAAACCGAAGGCCCAGAAACCGGAGGTTTGGAAGCTGCGGCTCTACGTGGCGGGCCAGACTCCCAAGTCGATTCGCGCCTTGGCCAATCTCAAGGTGCTGTGTGAAAGGCACTTGAAGGGCCGCTATCGGATCGAAGTGATCGACCTTTTGGAGAATCCGCAAATGGCGCGCGGCAACCAGATCGTAGCCACTCCGACCCTGGAAAGAGATCTTCCGCAACCTGTCCGAAAGATCATTGGAGACCTGTCCAACACCGAGCGGGTGTTGATTGGCCTGGCCCTGCAACCGGTAGACTGACCCAGATCAGATGTCGGGCCGAACGGCGTTCGGCCCCGGGCCGGGCACCGCTCGGCCCGACGCGAGGTGCAACGAGGTCTACATGAAAAAGCCCCCGAAAAAGACCAGCCCAGCGAGAAAGCGGAAACCCGGATCGGCCGGGAAACCGGAGCAGCCCGGCGCCCACTCTCTCCAGGCAAAGTACATCTTGCGTTTGTACGTTAGCGAATCCACGTTGAAATCGGCGCTGGCGGTAGAGAATATCAAGCAGGTTTGTGCGCAGCACTTGAAGGGTCGGTATGACCTGGAAGTCATCGACATTTCCCAGCACGCGAATCTGGCTAGAGACGAGCAGATTGTGGCGGTGCCCACGCTCATTAAACGGCTCCCGCTCCCGCTGCGAAGGCTCGTTGGGGACCTGTCGAACCTAAAAGAAGTACTCCTCGGACTGGACCTGAAGATGCGCGATTAATAGCTGGCGGAAGGCGGAAAAAGGACCGTCAGGAAACAATTGCTTTTGACTCTCCGGCTCGCCTTCAGTAATCAAAAAGAGTTGGTTGTGGGAAATAATACGGTATGACTCCTAGGAACATTTCACCTGTCGAAAAGCGGAAGGCTCCTGTTGCCGCGGGAGAGAAACTCCCGTCTGGCGATTGGGGAACCCTCCTGACTGGAACTTCCAGGGGGAAAACCGATTTAGAATACGGTGTGAACCGCAACATCTTCATGCAAGGACAGCCTGCGGATTCCATGTTCTTCCTCCTGCGAGGCAAGGTGCAGCTCTCAGTTACATCCTCCGAAGGCAAGGAAGCGATTGTCGCCACTCTGGGCTCCGGTGAATTCTTCGGTGAAGGATGCCTGGCAGGTCAGCCGGTGCGCATGGCAACGGCTATTTCAGTGGAAGATTGCACTCTTACCAGAGTTGAGAAGGCGACGATCACACGAATGCTTCACGAACAGCAGGGAGTCGCGGAATTATTTGTCACTCATCTGCTTACCCGCAACATCCGATACGAAGCGGATCTCGTCGACCAGCTTTTTAACTCCAGCGAGAAGCGCCTGGCTCGGATTCTCCTGCTGCTTTCCCATTTTAGCAAGGAGAGCAAGACCGAACCTGTAGTTCCCGGGATCAATCAGGAAAACCTGGCACAAATGGTCGGCACCACCCGGTCACGGATCAGTCATTTCATGAATAAGTTCAGGAAGCTTGGCTTTATCGATTACAACGGCGTCGAAATGACGGTCCACAATGGCCTTCTCAGCGTAATCCGGGACGACTAGCATCTATGTCGCAAACTCCCGCCACCGGTCCCGCCGGCAAGACTCCCTCGTTAACTTAGCTGAGCAATTTAGACCAGACACGCATGACAGGCGAATTGTAGGATACCCTACAGTCCTGGTCAGGACTTGTGGGAGGACGCTATGGTCGCACGACCACATGCCAGAAAAGGGAAACCTGGTGTGGAAGTAGAGGTTTTCAGGCCTAGAAAGAAAAGGCATCCCGTCGATTGGGAAGCTATCCTCGCTAGGATCCCCGGAGTGAAGACTGTCGTAGAATGCTGCGCAGGGCACGACATCTTCCGCCAAGGCCAAACTGCTGATTCGGTATTCTACCTCCGGCGAGGCAAGGTTAAGATCACGGTCGTTTCGCGACGAGGCAAGGAAGCCATCGTCTGTACTCTGGAGTCGGGTGACTTCTTGGGCGAGGGTTGCCTGATAGGCCAGAGGTTGCGCATCGCAACGGCGAGTGCGATCACCGATTGCATTCTTGACCGGCTCGATAAGCGATTCATGGCGCTCATGCTGCACGAGCACCACGACCTGTCGGAATTCTTCCTCAGCCATATGCTGGAGCTCAATAGCCACTACGAACAGGATCTGGTGCATCAGGTCTTCAACTCCATTGAGAAGCGTCTGGCACGGATTCTCTTAATGCTAGCTCATTTTGATAAGATAAGTAGATCCGAAACAATAGTTCCCGTCGTCAATCAGGAAAACTTGGCCAAAATGGTCGGTACAACCCGGTCGCGGATCAATTCTTTTATGAATAAGTTCAAGAAGCTCGGCTTTGTCGATTACGATGGCGAGATAAACTTGGCAGTCAATGATAGCCTGCTCAGTGTTCTCCTGAATGATTAGTCAGTGATGCCTCGGCTTTACGCCCGAGGGCCCGTTACCGCCGCCTGCCGACCACCCGCCAGAGTTTTGGGTTAAGGGTTTGATCAATTTCAAAAGCTCCGGGATCATCATCGTTGGCTGGCGCAGTACGTGTTGTTTGGGGGGTGTGATTTCCCGAAGGAACTTGTGGGACCTGACGGCTCATTCCAGTTGGTCCAAATGGAGGATCGACGCATCTTACAAGAAGTAAAATGTGGGCGCTGCCGGGAGGCCTATCAAAATGGAACTTGACCCGTCGTCTCGGTTCGCGGCTCGTTAAAGGGGTTGTCGCTTTCGTCGACAGGCTCCATAGGTTTCGATGATTCATCTGCCTTTGCACCGTTTCCGTTCTGGGGAGCGCGGTCAAGAATCTGCATCTGATTGGCCACGACTTCGATAGCCGTGCGCTTTTCGCCTTCAGGGCCTGCCCACTTCCGGGTCTGCAACCGACCTTCCAGGTAAACGTGCCTGCCCTTATTCAGGTATTCACCACACACCTCAGCCAGCCTGCCGAAGCAAACAATGCGAAACCACTCCACGCGTTCCCGGACAGCACCATCTGCGTCTTTCCACCGCTCGTTGACCGCAAGGCTGAACGTACCGATGGGCGTGCCCCTCTGGCTGAATTTAAGTTCTGGAGCGTCACCCAAAAACCCTATTAGCGTTACCCTGTTCACACATTGGCACACGAGTTGTGTCCTCCTTCCTCATCAAAGCGGAACTTTCGGCTAACGCGGTCACCCGCCAGCACGTCCATCTGAGTGGCGAGCTCCGCCATGCCCTCCCGCACGCGGGAGCGAATCAGCGGCATGTTCCTCAAGGCATCCGTGCTCACGCCCTCCAGCAAGGCTCGTGCCTTATCGACCTGCTCCTTCAGATCCTGGTCGTCCACGACGTTACGTAAGTCGAACGTCCCCAGGAAGTCACGCAGCTTCTGCAAGGTCGATTCCCGGAGTCGCTGCGGCTTGCCATCCGGCTGGTCAGCCAGGCGGTCCCGGAGGTGGCTGACCAGTTCCAGGAGCGAAGCGCGCATTACCTGCTGGACTTCAGCGCAGGCTTCCGACATGGCCTGGACAGCCTTGTCGCGCTCTGTCTGGAACATGCGGGCAGAGATCTCCCGAAGCTGTTCTGGCACGCCGTAGCTGACGTACTGCCAGCTCAGGGTGAAGCGGGAACGCACTTCTTCCACTGGTGGATAATCAGCCGGGTTATGGAGCGTACGCAGCCGCCCTGCTGCCTCCTGGCACAGGCGTGGGTAGGCAGCGAGGAACACCTCCACCAACACCCTGCGCTTGTCGTTGAACTCATGCAGCTTTTCATCCACCGTCTCCAGTAGCCCCAGCGGCAGAAGGTGAATGCCCACTTCGAACGGCAGGCAAGTATCGTAAAGGTAGCGGCGAATGTCGCCATCGAGGGTCCTGATGGCCTGAAGCTCTGGCGAGTCGAGCAATGTCTTCGCCACCCGGATCAGTTCCTTGTCGGCGTCCACTTCAACCTGGGATGAGCTAACCTTGCGACTGTTCCCCAACAAGCCCAGGTGAAGCTTGATGAAGACGGTTTTACGGGCCAGATCTGCGCCCGCTTCCTGGATTTCCAGAATTGGTAATGCTGTTGCCATTTGATCCTCCTTTGTGTAGACGGAACTTCTAATCGTACGTTTTCAGTTCATGCGTAGAGCCCTTGCGCTTTATAGTGGGCGATGGAAGCGAGCGAAAATGGAGAGAGCAACATTTGTGCGGCAGGAGGGAGGCGTCACAGAGCTTGCTTGACTGGAAAACTGGATGGGTGCGGGGCTATGATTAGCGACGGACTAAAGGCGTCGTCTTCAATTCGGTGAGTTTTCAATTCGGATACGAATTATGCCTGCGACGGACATCCCGAACCCCCAAGAATCGCGTACCCCGCAACTCGCCATGCGGATTTCCCTGGTAGTCGGCTTCCTTATGCTCGGAACAAAAGTAGTCGCCTACTGGATGACCGGATCCGCCGCAGTCCTCGCTGACGCTGCCGAATCCGTCGTCCACGTGGTGGCTGTTTCCTTTGCCGCCTACAGCCTCTCGTTGAGCCGTAAGCCCCCGGACCCCAGCCATCATTATGGTCATGACAAGATCGCCTTCTTTTCGGCAGGGTTCGAGGGTGCCATGATTGTACTGGCGGCGGTTTATATCGTCTATGAGTCAATTCACAGATTGATTGCCGGGCCCAAACTGGAAAACCTGGGGGCAGGGGCTTTGCTTATTCTGGTCGCTGGTCTTATCAATGGAGCTCTGGGTGGCTATCTTGTTTGGGTTGGGAAGAAGCATGGCTCTTTGATCCTAGAGGCCGATGGTAAACACGTACTCACTGACTGCTGGACCAGTCTCGGGGTCCTCGTGGGACTCGGTTTGACCGGGCTGACGGGCTGGCTGCGTTTTGATCCGACTGTTGCGATCCTTGTCGCCCTTAACATCCTTTGGATGGGTAGCAGGTTGATTCGCCAATCCATCGGGGGATTGATGGATGAAGTCGATCCGAAGACCCAGGCTCGAATCCGGCGTCTGCTCGTCGACATGACTTCCGAAGCCGGGGTTGAGTTTCATGGGTTGCGGCATCGCAATGCTGGCGATACGACCTGGGTGGAATTTCATCTGCTCTTTCCCAAAGACACTTCTTTGGAATCGGCGCATTCTCTGGCGACCAAAATTGAAGAGAGGATTCAACAAGATTCGGCGATGAGAACCGAAGTAATCACCCATCTGGAAACACTGGAGGACCACCATGAGGTCCACAGTCGTGGTCACTTTGAGAAGTTCATTGAGTGAGTATTCAGATTTCTGATTTCGAGGCTGGCATGACGGTGAGGGGTCCACGGCGAGAACGGGCTTTCAGGACCTCTGGGTGGGTAGTTCAGAGCCGATGAGGCCACTTGAAGAGAATACTTTGCTCCATTGGACCCAAATGAAAGTATACTTTCCAGCAGCGAAAGCCAAAAAGTCAATTCCGGTTCAATTTTGGAGGGAAAATGAAGAGGACCATCTTCACTTTGATCGTCGTACTTGCCGCCTTGGGTATCGCAATTCTGTCAGGAACTCCAAAGGCGCAAACCTTTAACTCTTCGGCAGCCATCGCTGCCCCAGCCCCTGTCCCCATGGCCGTCCCGGTCCCTGAGCGCTGTCCGAGTGTCCATGAAGCCATCCGTGCCCTCGTAGCGGCAGAGAGGGATTTACGTGAAGCACGCCACGACTTCTGTGGACAGAAGCAGGAGGCCATGGAAGCAACGCACCGTGCGATTGAGCATTTGCGGGCCGCAGAGAATTGCGATAGGTGCAGGGAACACGAGGAACACTGAGGTAGGGGAACAGCAGGAAGCACTCTTTGATTCGTGACAACTTGAGAGGGGCACGGAGCTCAACTCATTTGAGCGTTGTGCCCCATTGCGTTTACTGGGACCATCCGGCTGGCCCGAGGCGTAAACCGGACTTTGTCATTAGTCTGTGTTTTTGCATTCAAACCTCTGATTTCGAGGGCGGCATGACGGTGAGCGGCCCGCTCAACTCCCTGATGACACGCCTGCCAGCGGCAGCGGTTTCCTCTTCGTAACGGTAAACCCCTGGCATTGAGGCACTGATGAACTTGCCCGAAGCCATCTGGCGCAGCGTCTTGATTTGCTCAGCTGCAGAACGTGCAATCGGCACGATGTACCGTGATGCTTGGGTAAGAGGTAATCCCAACCGGTGCGCCTTCCGACAGCACTCTTTGATTTCTGCGCCTGTCCAGCCTTCATCGTTGGGTAGCTCGCCCGACACGCCGTATTTCTTGAGGTAGATTCGCCAGATGGTTTCCCGCTCATCCGCAGTGGGCAGGTCGAAGAAGAACGTACCCAGTGTGAAGCGCCTACGCAGTTCGGGTGGCAGGCTCGTGATGGAATTGCAAGTCGCAATGAACAGCATCCTCCCTTGCGAGACTGCATCAATTATCTGGAGCGCTGTTCGGAGACGCTCAGTGGAAGCCCCTACCAGGGAACTCTCCATGGCTGGCAGGTCGAAGGCAATCGTCGGGATTCCTGCCGTACCGCCTGTAGCCTTCGCAGCTGCACTCTTAGCTGCCCCGGCTGGACCGACAAACACCAAACCATCAGCCTCACGGTCCTGCATGTAGGTGAGTATCGTCCCCGTCATCTCCGTCTTCACCCCTGAGAGGTCTGTGCCGGTTCCAGCAAATGCCTTTTCAATCTCATCGATGAACACGACAACGAGGGGAGGTTCGATGCCAGCGAGGACTGCCCGCAAGAAACTCTTAACGTTCTCGACCCCGCCAATGTCCTCAAAGGTCTCACCACCTCGCCATACTGACAGTCCTGGTGTCTGCTCAATGATTTGGCGTTTGCGTTCCCAGAGGTCTTCCGTATTGAGCTGGCGCTTGACCAGGGAGATTGCCAATGCCTGTTCTGCTGGAAAGGCTGCCAGGCCAATCAGGGCATCTACCGCTCTGGCAATCACCGGACCCTCAGGCTCGCTCAGGTTGGCGGCATTGAAAGTCTCTCGAACGATTTGCTCCAGGTGAGAGGTTGACGGCAGAGGCTCGTCGAGAATGAGTACGTCCTGGCCCAATTCCTGCGGCAAGGTGGCTCCTGGCGCTGTGAGCAACACCAGCATCCGGCCGGTCGCCTTGAATGAATCTCGCAGGTCCCAGATCCCTTGCATTACGCCTGGGTCATTCCAGAAACGGTGAGCGTTTGAGTACAGCAACAGCCCGTCCTCGCAAAGCTGCTGGGCCAAGAACAGGGCATCGACTGGCCCAATCGTCGCAGCCTGACGTTCGCCAAGCAGGCGTGCCAATTCGTCACCGCTGTCCCGACCAATCGCATAGAGCCCACGGACCAAATCCCAACCGAGTAGCGGGGGAACCTTGCGGTCTTGCCTGAGAGATTCAGTAATGAAATGCGTGGTGCTGGCGGGGTCTGCCGTCCGTATGGCCACAAGTGGTGTTGAAACACAGCGAGCAGCCTGGAACGCAGACGTAAACTCCTCCACAGATCGAATCATGTGCATGCTCCTTTCTGGAGGGACATTCAAAATGGAAAGTAAACCGAGATGAGCGCTATTGACCAAACAAATGTTCCGAACGATACTGACAACGCGCCAGTTTGACCGTAAAAGAAGCGTGATTCATTGCGGGTCAGCGATGAATCTATTATGAGGATGTCTCAATGAAGAAATGGGAATATCTGATTGATGATGGTATTAAGCGTTCCGCCTTGAAGGAATATCTCGACGAGCTGGGTTTGGGAGGATGGGAACTTGTCACGATGGTTCAGCATACCGAAAACGCTGAGCTTTTCTTAGCTATATCAAAGAAGCCATCAGAGACAACGACCTAGCAAACCTCCCACCAATTCTTCACATAATGACTCGGGGAGTCGACAAGGATATTCTTGCGCTACCCGGGCAATCCGAGGGTGGGGAATCCCGTGACTTCCACCTGTCCGCTTTGCTTGATGGTGACTTCAGTCAATTGCTCGCTGAAATCGCTAGGACTGTAGCGGTTGGTGAATAGCCGAAGGACCTGATTGCGACTTGTACGGAGCGGCATATTGCCCGGCTGAGCCTGATTGAAACGCCCAAGGATGGCGAAGTCGAGGCACCCACGGATTTCATGCCAGAGACATTCCCTGTGTTGAGGGGAAGAACCATCGCCCCAGATCCAATATTGACCTTGGGCGAGTTCGTGTTCCGCATAGCCACTGAACATGCCCAAGCTTAACTCTGGGGCCTGCCGGTGAAGGCTGTCTATCAAACCGAGCAAACTGTCTGCTTGCTGCATGGGCTCGCCACCGGAAAAGGTTACGCCTTCCAAGGAATGCTCGTGAACTGCCTGTAGCACCCTATGCGCAACGGCGTCGAGTGCCATTTCCCTACCACGGAATGGATGGGTCAGCTGGTTCCAGCACCCAATGCAGCCGATTGAACATCCCTGGAAAAACACCACGGCACGTAAGCCTGGGCCATTGGCACGGCTGGCGGGAATTAACGCATGAAGCAGCATGGAAACCCTCCTTCAGCGCTGGCTTTTCTCCCGCTCGACCACGTGGCCGGTGAAATAAGCAGGCTTCTTCCGCTCCACTTTCACCACGTCTCCGCCACGGAAGTCGTCAAAGACCTTCTCGCAGCCTCGTCCGGCAAACCCCTCCAGATCAAGGGTGGAATTACCCCGCTCGTCGATAGTGATTGTTATCGTTTTCTCTTGCATGGTGATTTACCTCCGTGCGACAAATTGGAGTCGCACCTGCTGTCCTTCCGAGGTTTGGACCACTTCCCGCCCTTTCAGGGTGTAACCCTTTGCCTTCGCCATGGCTAAGGTCTGCTTTTCCTTGTAGAGTTGCTGAACACGGCCAACCCATCTGGCTCCGTACCCACGGTGCTCGTCCAGTTCATCCTGGATGATTGCGAATTTGCCGTCCGGCTGGCGTGTAAACCCGATATCGCCATAGACCCCTTGAACGTGCTGGCGACGGATGATGATGTTGGCAGCCTTTGCCTCTTGCTCGGCGTAATACGAGTTTAATGGTGCACCCTCGGGGTGGGCCTCAACCTCGTAGCCCATCTCCCTCAGAGCTTCCACGAGGTATTTCTCCTCTCGTAAGACTGTCTGATTCACACTGTATTTCGACACCGCGTGCCTCCTTTCTGTGCCCGTAAAGGGTATGTTGGGCTCGTAGCGGGCAGCCTACAGCAGCCCGAATCATGTCTCTGGTGCAGCCAGCCCAGCAGATGTATTTGCGGGGGTCCTCAATTGAAATCGAGAGATTATCGCCACTGCGGTCGTGCCCCTCTTCAGCACAGGACGGGCAGCGGGTCACGCTGTTGTTCCCCACCTTGCGGAGCTTGGTGTTGATATGGTCCAGGATGCGGAATTCTGACCAGCCGGTAGGTCTCCAAATCACCGGTTCAGCCTTCGGCTCTGGTGGCAGGAACTGAGGTGGGATGGCCTTCCCCGCAATCAATCGGGCAAGCTGCTCACGGGTCATCTTGGGAAGCGAATTCAGGTAGCACATCTGCGCCTCGAAATCCTCCCCGACACCGTCAAACCAGAAGCGCTGAGCTGCGCCTCGGTGAATGCCCAAGGGTCCACGGATGGCATTGCCGTACCTGCCAAGCTTCAAAGCATCCTGCTTGGGGAAGACCTCGATCCCTTCCTGCCTGCCCCTTTTGACCGGTATACCCAATCGCAGCGCCAGCCCGCAGACGTACATACGGCATTCCCTCGCTGGGAGCGGCTCTGCCAGGAATATCCAGAGATGTCCGCCACGATGGCTATTCTCAAGCGCTGACGCCACCCCATCCTGCCTGAGGTAGAGGCTGAGCTTGAGGAGGTCAGCGACCGCATTCTCATAGTCCGCATCGATGGCTACCCACTTCGAGCACTGGGTAGCAGGGTTAATGGCGTAAAGGCCTATGGTGATTTCACCTGCGAGGTGGCGAAGGATGGTTTCGGAAATCAGGCTTATCCCCTCGCTAGTCCTCCTGTTGGTGGGCCGGTAGTAGTAATGCTTCCCACTTGCTGGGTGTGGCCGATTGGATTGAAGGGTATAAGCACGGCGATTTACGAAGAGGCGGAAGTAATCCGCCGCTAAACAGGCAGCGATCGTCAGATGTCCACTCGGCATTCTCTCCTCCAGCGACATGACTTATGTGCTATGGCGTTGGAACCATGAGCGTGCAACAATCCCGAGCGTCAGAACTAAGTTTGCCTGATTCTCGCATTGGGAGAGGCTCCATGTATAAAAAGGCATCCGAAGCAAAGGGCATTTTCTGTTTAGAAGGGGATTGGTGGAATGATCTGAAACGTCCCACCAGTACGGAATCAGCGCTACGCCTTCTAAGAGAACTCCCGCCTCGTTACACGCCGTACATTCACCGGGACGTGGCGACACGGACAGAGTTTGACTATTACGTCCAAAAATGGCTCCAAGTCGCACATGCAAACTACCCGGTTCTCTATCTCGCCTTCCATGGCACTCCGGGAACTATTCAATTCGGGGATTTGAGAAAGCAGGAAAACATCGTTTCGCTGGATGAACTAGAAGAACGCATGTCCGGAAGCTGCAAAGGACGTATGGTGTATTTCAGCTCCTGCGACACCATGGGCGAAAATGGAAATAGGCTGCGAAGCTTCCTTCGAAGGACTCAAGCGCTTGCCGTGTGCGGGTATCGGTCCTACGTCGACTGGTTGCCTTCCGTGGCATTTGATCTCTTGTTTTTGGGGCAAGCCCAGTTCAACGCCTTCACAGCGGCGGGAATGCAGGCAGTCGAACGCCACATCCGGGAAGATGCAGGCGGGCTTGCCAGTAAGCTCGGATTCCGTATGGTGGTCAACGATCGTTGATTGGAAAACATCATTTGACCTCCCGAGAACAAGTGACACTGCTCAGCCGCCGAACGTTGATGCCATCAAATCAGTGGCCGCTCGCAGCTTTGGGGTATCAGCCTCCGTCATTCGGCCGACATCGCCGTACTTGAAGACGCCACCACTTGCCCATTCCACCACTTCACCGATCACCGATAGCTTGCTTCTTGGTCGTGGCAACACGGCGTGCTGCTGTCAGGAACTCGTTGCGGAGCTGGTTGAATACCGAACTTCCGTTGCCATTGTTGGGTACAGGCGAAGAGGAGGGCTCACTGGTGCGGGGTTTGGCAGGCCCGTTCCCGCCAGAAGCCCTGGAACCATTCCAAGGGGGCGGAGTCTCAGCTGGTGAGTTCGACGGAGCGCTGCCAGCAGTTGCCTCCGTTGGGGAAGTGGCTTCGGTGGAGTCGGTTTCGGGAGAGCCATTCGGCGACGATGGATAAAACTCAGCCGCCACCTCGGGTGCCTGCTCCTGCTCGTCCTCGACAACCTCCAAGACCTTGCCGCCTGACCCGAGCAGTCTTCGGCTCTCAGCGAACAGCAGCGCGTTCCCTGTAAGGTTGGCGATAAGTTTCCGCATGTCCTCGCCTTCGACCTCCAGACTTAACGCCCAGAAGAATGTAGTCTTCTTCCTCTTTTCCTTGCGGTCGAAGTACGTGTCCTCCTCTTGGCGAACCGTCAGCTTGGCCGTGATGCCAGCCAAGCGACCACCCGTGAAGGTCTGGATTTCCTGCAAGGCGGAGTGTATCTGGCGGATGGACCGGTAAGAGCAGGTGTGAATGCGGCAGACGCTTCCCAGCCGGGGGAAGTCCGCCAGCACAAAGCGTAAATCTCCACTCGGCTTGCACTTTCCACTCAAAAGCTCCGGGCATCCGTTGCCGCAGGTGGTCCAAGGCTCGCCGCCTAGCTTCTCAGCCGTGCGCCGGGT
>JBEKLF010000129.1:0-23053 GCA_050010335.1 Terriglobia bacterium | reverse complement strand
ACCCTACGACACAGCCGCCACCCGTCTCAACACGCCCCCATTCCTGCGCCCAATTCCCCTCGTCTCGCCGCTCCTGCCTCCCGCCAGCCTCGCGCCCTCCCCCACTGTCTGAATCGCAGGTGGATTAAGAGAGTGCTTGACTCGGGGCTACACTCCGAGGAGAATTCCGAGCGACCGGTTGTTTTAGCCACCATCGTGACATGACAAAGAACTTTCTCCGCTCCATCCTTCTTGAATCAAGCCGCCAGAGGACCCACATGATTAACCGCATGGTTCTATTGTTCGTGCTGTGCCTGACCTTGACTCCATTCTTCCCGGGTTCTGGGGTTTCATCTTCTGCGCAGGGGGCGCCCATGGTTAAGAAAGAGGCTTTTGGAACCACACCCGACGGGAAAGCCGTCGAGCTTTATACGCTGACCAATTCCCACGGCATCGAAGTGCGCGTGATGACTTATGGTGGGATTGTCGTTTCTGTGAAAACCCCCGATAAAAGCGGGCACTCTGCGGATATCACGCTGGGATTCGATACCCTCGCCGGCTACTTTGCCAATAACCCATTTTTCGGAGCCCTCGTGGGGCGTTATGGAAATCGCATCGGCAACGCCAAGTTCACGCTGGACGGCAAGGAATATACGCTCGCGAAGAATAACGGCCCCAACGCCTTACACGGAGGGCTAAAGGGGTTCGACAAGGTTGTCTGGCAGGCGGAATCTTTACAAAAGAGCACTGAAGTCGGGGTGATTCTGAAGTATACCAGCGCGGACGGGGAAGAGGGTTATCCCGGGACCCTCCACACAACCGTTACCTACACCCTCGACGACAAAAACGAATTCAGCATCGATTATCACGCCACAACCGACAAGGATACGCCCATCAACCTCACCAATCACACCTACTTCAACCTGGCGGGCGAGGGAAGCGGAAGTATTCTCGGTGAAGAACTGATGCTCAACGCTGATCACTTCACCCCGGTTGACGCCGCGCTGATCCCCACGGGGAAGATCGCCAGCGTAAAGGGAACGCCCTTCGATTTCACCAAGCCTACCGTAATCGGATCGCGGATCAATGACAAGGATGAGCAACTGGTTGTGGGCGGGGGGTACGACCACAATTTCGTGATCAATCACCACGGTGAGGAATTGGCATTGGCGGCCCGCGTTTATGATCCCACGAGCGGGCGGGTGTTGGAGGTTGATACCACTCAGCCCGGAGTGCAGTTCTATACGGCCAACTTTCTGGACGGCGTACACGGCAAGCACGGCCACATCTACAACAAACGCAATGCCTTATGCCTGGAGACCCAGCACTATCCCGATTCACCCAATAAGCCGAGTTTCCCGTCCACGATCCTGAAGCCCGGCCAGACGTACCACGAGATCACGGTTTGGAAATTCTCGACCCGATAGACTGCGGCCGAGCCAGACCGTGAATCGCGGCATATAGTACGGCGAGGCCGGGCCGCACGCAGATTTTGCGTCGGCTCATTTGGTCCTTTTTGAAACCTGCGGGTCCCCCTGAACAGTTCGGCGTTTCAGCCGTAGGGGGTCGCCGCCACACAATGACCCGAAGGAGGGACCTTCATTCACTGGACCCTCTGCCGGGATCTTTGGCTGGGACATTGGCCGGGCTTTGGGCAGCGTCTTTGTCGACGTACTGCACGAGGATCGAGATTCGCCGATTGGAGGGATCCTCGGGAGCATCGGCCTTACGAAGGTGCTGGTCAGCGTAACCCCTAACCTGTGTCACTTGGTCCGCGCGCAAACCATTTTCCTGCATCAGTCGCCGGGCGTTGTTAGCGCGGTCAACGGAAAGCTCCCAGTTTCCGTATTCGCCCCCGTGCCGCTCCAAGGGCTTGGAATCGGTATGTCCTTCAATCGAGATTCTGTTGGGAACCCCGCCTAACTCCTTCGCCAGCGCAATCAGCGTTTCTTTGCCGCTGTCGTTGAGCTCAGGGCTGCCACTGTCGAAGAAGGTGCCCTTGGCCGACTCCAATAGTTCAATGCGCAATCCTTCGGATGTCACGGTCATCTCAATCTGGCTTCCAAGTTTATTGAGGTCTTCGATCCGGTGGATGGCGCCCTGAAGGTCCTCCTTCAATCTTGACATGTTCTCTTTGGACAGAGTCAGACTATCCCCGGGGCCTTCCCCAGGGCTTTGACCCGGTCCCTTTCCATTGCCACCCGTAAGTTTGGAAGTCCCGGAGGGATCTCTAAAGTATCCCCCGACGGCCTGCTGGATTTGCTTGCTACTGTTCATGAGCCAGAGAACGATGAACAGGGACATCATCGCGGTTACAAAATCGGCGTAGGCCACCTTCCAAGCGCCGCCGTGGTGCCCGCCGTGACCGCCTTTCTTCTTGATGACAATGATGGGTCGAGCTGCCGCCATGTTAGTCTGCAACCTTAGACTTAGGAGTCAGGAGACTGGAGTCAGCAAACACGATTGGTGATTGGTGAATTGCGAATTCCAGCAGGAGCGTCATGTGCAAGATGTGATGTCCCCGAGCCCGGGCATCCCTGGGTCTTTGAAGGCTCCACATCCCCACTGACATCGGTGCCCGATTCTTCAATCACCAATCATCATTCACAGATCACCAATCTTCTGGCTCCTGCCTGCTACTTACGCCGCGGCTGCCTGCGGCGCAGCCGCCTCACCCTTGTTGCGGCAATAGGTTTCAAGCTCCTGGAATGTGGGGCGAACGTGGCCGGGAATCGCCCGCCGTGCCACCTCCACGGCCATGATCGGCGCGGTTCCCTTGATAAACGAAGCCATCGCCACACGCAGCACGTACAGATAGGCATGCTCCTCATCCGCGGTTTTGGCCATGTTGGCAGAGAGAGGACCCACTAAACCGTAACAAAGGAGGATGCCCAAGAATGTGCCCACCAAGGCGGCGGCAACCTTATGCCCAATCTCTTCCGGCGGGCCGCCCAAAGCACCCATGGTGATCACCACACCCAGCACTGCGGCTACGATGCCGAGGCCGGGAAGTGAGTCCGCCACGGTACTGAGCGCGGTCACGGACTGCGTGGAATCATGGTGATGGACGTCCATATCCACTTCAACCATCTGATCAAGTTCAAATGCCTCCACGGCATTGCTCGCCATCAGGCGCATGGTGTCACACACAAAACACAAGATGTGATGGTCCTTAAGGAACTCGGGGTACTTGGAGAAGATTGCGCTTTTTTCCGGATCATCCGTGTCGCTCTCCAGCGCCACCAGCCCATCCCGGCGCGCGCGGCTAAAAAGTTCGTACATCATCTTCAGCGAGTCAAGGTACGTGCTCTGGGTGAATCTGGACCCCTTGATGACCCCCGGCAGACCCGCGGCGATACTCTTGAGGATATAAAGGGGGTTGGAAATCAAGAGTGTTCCCATGCCTGCCCCTCCGATGATCAACAGTTCTGCGGGCTGCAAGAGCACCTTGATGTTTCCGTGCTCCATCAAGTAGCCGCCTGCCACGGCTCCGAACACCACCACGATTCCGATGATCGCGAACACCTGAGTTACCTCTCCTTAACTTACGGGGTTTCTGACGCAGAAAGCACGACGGCGAAATTGCCGCCCTTGGCAATGGCCTGTTGCAGGGCTTTGCCGGTGCGGGCCAGAAGTGGGACGAGGTCCCCCACGGGACCCAACGGCGTGCCACCCACCGACACTGTGACCGACAATTGATCGCCCCACCAAACGATCTCGGAGGATTGGGCGAGCCGTTTCAGGCGCTCGGCCGTGGTCAATAAGTCGCCCTCGCTGCAATTCGCGACGATGGCCAGGAATTGGTCTTCTGACCAACGGCCCAAAAAGTCCAGGGGGTCGAGGCCGTTGCGGAGCGTGTGCGCGACGACATTCAAGATGGCCTCGGCAGCCTCCAGGCCATGAGTTGCCGTCAGGTCATCCATCTGGTCCAACTGAATGCAGAGCACTCCAAAGGGAATGAGGTGTTCGGTGGCAAACTTGAGGCGCTCCAAGAGGTGTGATTCTGTATAGGGAAAGTCGGGAAGCTGCGTGACCGCATCCAGGCCGCGGCCGACGGCCAACTCAGTGCCCGCGCGGCGGCGTGAGGATACAAATGGCCTTTCGACGAAGTTTTCCACGACGCCGATCACATGGCCGTGAGCATCTCTGATCGGAACGGCCCGCAGACTGACCGGGACGGCGTAGCCTGACTTGTGGTGCAGGTACACGCGCGACTCACGGGCCTTCCCGTCTCGCATGGCGTCGACCAGCGGGCAGGAATTCTCGCAGGGCAACGTCTTGTTCTCATGAAACTTGACCAGGAGGATCTCGCCACAAAAGTGCCCCAAAACGTCCTGTCGCAAATAGCCGGTTATCCTCTCCGCCCCATCATTCCAAAAACAGATCTTTCGGTCCCGATCCACAATGCACACGCCTGACTGCAAGCTTTCCAGCGCGGCGCGGAAGGTTTCTGCGCTCTGAAGGTCGAGCATCTTTAAACCTCTTAGTTTGCTTATCGGCGGAAAGTGGTTCTGCCTTGAGGCTGTCTGCGCTCGGCGGCAATTCGCATTGCATTTGGACGTCCCCCTTCCAACCCCCCTGGTGAAATATCAGGGTTTAGTGAGGTGTTCTAGTGAGGGGCACCGCTTGGGCAAAGTTGTGATATGGTATGCCCATTATGAATACCAAAAATGTCTTCTCTCGTCGTTCTTTTCTTGGTGTCGTGGCGGCGGCGCCGCTTGCGGCTGCCGCGTTTCCCTTAAAACATATTCCGGTGGGCCTGGAACTTTACTCGGTTCGCGATGAACTGGAGAAGGACCTGACAGGAACCGTTCGGGGTGTGGCGAAGATGGGTTACCAGTGCGTAGAGTTCTACTCACCTTACTACGACTGGACAACCGACTATGCCCAGAAGGTTCGCGCTGAAATGGATGAACTCGGCATCCATTGTTACTCGACTCACAACGATTTGAAGCCCTTTACCCCGGATGGCCTTGGCAAAGCGATGGAATTGAACAAAATCCTGGGAACTCGCTACATCGTACTGGCTCATCCCGGCGACGTGAACGGCCTGGATGGCTATAAGCACGTGGCGGAAATCCTGAACAAGGCCAACGACACGATGAAGGGCCAGGGCCTGCACGCGGGCTATCACAATCACGATGCCGAATGGAGACCTATCGACGGGCAGAAACCGATAGAGGTGCTGAGGGCGGCATTCGACAAAAGCATTATGCTGCAACTGGATGTGGGAACCTGTTTGGCCGCCGGCAGCGACCCCGTAGCCTGGATCAATCAAAACCCCGGCCGCATCCGCTCGATGCACGTCAAGGATTGGTCTCCTCAGAAGGAATACAAGGTGCTGACCGGCGAAGGAACAGCCCCCTGGAGCAAGCTGTTCGCTGCCGCCGAAAAGGTGGGAGGAATCGAGTACTACCTGATTGAGCAGGAAGGCAGCGATTACTCCGAGATGGAAACCGCCCAGCGGTGCCTGGCGGCGTTCCACAAATTGCACGGGTGAGAGTAATTGCCGATTTTCGATTGCCGATGTCCGATTGTTGATTCCAGATCGCTGCATGTGCCGGTGCTGTCAACCTGAGCCCGTACCTTGGGCTAAGGACGCGCGTGGTTTGCTCTGCGGCGATTTGAGGCTGGCGCCGGGCAAGCTCTGCGTTTTCGTGGAGGAATGGGCGCTCGCACGATCTCGGGCTAGCGGGCGGCTTTACCGGTAAACCTCCCGGCGGTGTGCTACCCTTACCACCAGGACCGTCTTCTCGGCATCCGAAATCGAGTAAACCGCGCGGTAGCGCCCCTGACGCACTCGGTATTGTTCCTGGGCGGAGAGTTTCTCCGAACCGCTGGGCCGGGGATTGTCGGCAAGGTTGGAAATCTTTGTCGCGAGGCGCACTCGGTCTTTCTTGGGAATCGCCTCAAGTTCCTTGGCGGCCGAGGGCTTGATCAAAACCTTATAGCTTTCCACGCCGCCTCATATCTTTCAGCACCGCTTCGAAAGCCAGACTGGGCTCTTCCGCTCGCTCCTTAAAGGCTGCCAGATCATCGGCATCTTCAGCCATGCTTTGCCTTACGACCGTGTTGACAATGTCCGACAGGCTTCGCTCCGTCACCGCAGCTTTGATCCGCAAGGCCCGATGGAGGGAGGCGTCAAAGTAAACCGTGGCACGCTTTTGTGTGGCTTTCATTTTGACATCATGACGCTTTAACGTCACAACGTCAAGGCGGCAATGGATTCGTACGCCAGGCAGAAGTGACGATGGCGAAAAATCGCGGGAAATCGGGGTCGGTTCGCGCTAAAATGTGCCCCGCCCGATATCCCAGTTGATTTGGAGGAGACCTTGAAACCCTACGCCAGTTCACGGTTCACCACAATTTCGCCCGTCATCGTTGGTCGAATACTTCTAATTTCTTGTGTAATGCTGCTCAGCGCTCTTCCGGTTATGGCGCAAACCGACGTGACCGGCTTTTGGGTATGGCGCGTGCCCACGGGGGACGGGAACTTCCGCGAGACCTTCCTCGATCTCAAGCAGTCCGGCGAGAAGGTTACCGGCAGAATTCTGCGGGGCACTCGTGTAACCCCGATTACAGACGGGACTTTCGCCGACGGCAAACTCCACCTCGTGGTTACGGTCCATTTTCAGGGCCAGGATCACACCATGAATTACGAAGGCGCGATGGAGGGCGGCAAGATCTCCATGAGCGTGCAGTTTCCGGGGCGCGAACCGCTTGTAGGCGTCGCCGAGCGTACCACACCGGAGGCCGCGCTTCCTCCCCCACGCCTGCCCCTGCCGGCGCTCCATGATGTTCCTGATAACGGCTTGGCGCCCACGCCCCCCATGGGCTGGAACAGTTGGAACAAGTTCGCGGGCAAGGTGACCGACGCCGATGTGCGGGGCATGGCCGACGCCATGGTGACATCAGGCATGAAGGATGCGGGCTACATATATGTCAACATCGACGACACCTGGGAAGCCGGCCGCGACTCACAGGGAAATATCACGACCAACAAGAAATTCCCTGATATGAAGGCGCTGGCCGATTACGTTCACTCCAAGGGATTGAAGATCGGAATTTACTCGGGGCCCGGCCCCAAGACCTGCGCGGGCTACGAAGCCAGCTACGGACACGAACAGCAGGACGCGAACACTTATGCTGCCTGGGGTTTTGATTACCTGAAGTACGATTGGTGCAGCGCCGGCGAAATCTACAAGCCTGAGGATATGCAGGCCGTCTATCAGAAAATGGGTGATGCGCTCCAGAAGACCGGTCGGCCCATCGTTTTCAGCCTCTGCCAGTACGGGATCGCTGACGTTTGGAAGTGGGGCCCGAAGGTCGGCGGGAACTCTTGGCGGACTACCGGCGACATCAGCGATCACTGGAAGAGCATGGAAGACATCGGCTTCAAGCAATTCGATATCGCTTCCTATATCGGGCCCGGCCATTGGAACGATCCCGACATGCTGGAAATCGGCAACGGCGGGATGACCGCGGACGAATACCGCACCCACATGAGTCTGTGGTCGCTGCTGGCCGCGCCGCTGCTGGCGGGCAACGATCTGCGCACGATGACCGAGGAGACGAAGTCAATTCTGATGAACATGGAAGTGATCGCCATCGACCGGGACCCCGAGGCCCATCCCGTGAAGAAAATTTCCGAGCAGGGCAAACTGGTCGTCGCGGCGCGCCCGCTTAAAGATAAAACGTGGGCCGTGGGGCTCTTCAACCGGGGGGATGCCGCAACAAAGATGAGCGTCGCTTGGTCGGACCTCGGACTGCACGGCAAGCTGGGCGTCCGCGACCTGTGGGCACACAAGGATTTGGGGAAAGTCGCGGATCAATTCTCCGCCGATGTGCCTTCGCACGGCGTCGTGCTGATTACGGTAAAGCGGTAGAGACGGGCACGGGACACGGGACACGGGGCACGGGATACGCGACTCGGGGCTCGGTCGAAGCTTTGACCCATCGAGGCCAGTTAATCGATGTAGATTGGACCGAAAATACTTCCTGGTCCCCGTATGTCCCGTGCCCCTTGTCCCGTATCCCGTGCCCCGTGTCCCGTGTCCCGACCAGCGATGAGAACTAAACCTCAAAGACCGTTGCGAGAGCGGGTGCTGGAGGCGGCGCAAGGCGCGCTCTCCGAGCAAGGTTACGTGAGCATGATCGACGTCCTAACCCGCGTCGGATATCTCGCCCCTGTGCACGTAGACGTCTGGCGCAAGCGGCGCGTGGCCTGCCTGGAAGAATTGATTTTTGTCCACCCGGACAAAATTATCAGCGCCATGTCTCTCTTCCAGGAATGGGCGCGCAACCGCAACCTTAACCCCAGCGAGACCGCCTACCTGGCGCGGACCACCGGTCCCCAGCGCGACTTGCAATTCAGCAAGAGCGGCGACCCCGAAATCGAGCGCGCCTTTCGAACGCATTACGTTTCACCTGAGCTTCCCGAAAAGAAACAAGAGAAAATACGTGAAAAGCTGAGCAAGCCCCCGGAGCTGGTGGTTTTTGACATTCTCCGCGAGTCGAAGTGCTCGGAGTGCGAGGAAGAACTGGCCAAGGGAAGCTTCCTGGTCATGGAGGCCGAGCGGCCACTCTGCCTGGAATGCGCGGACCTAGATCACTTGGTCTACTTGCCGAGAGGCGACGCAACACTGACCCGCCGCGCGCGCAAGTACAGCAAGCTGAGCGCCGTCGTGGTGCGATTCAGCCGGGCACGCCGCCGGTATGAGCGGCAGGGGGCTTTGGTGGAAGAGGAAGCGTTGCGAAAAGCCGAGGAAGAATGCCTCTCAGATGCAGATGCGCGCGCCCGGGGGCGCGAGCGCGCAGCAGTGCGGCGAGTAGACGAGGACGAGAAGGTTGCCACGCAGTTGGCGGCGAAGATTCTCGATTTGTTTCCCCGGTGTCCGCCGGAAGAAGCTCGCACCATTGCCGAGCACGCCGCGCAGCGTGGCAGTGGACGCATAGGCCGCACGGCATCCGGCCGCCGCTTGGAAGAGGAAAGCGTCCGGCTGGCCGTTATCGCCTCCGTCCGTCATCGGCACACCCGCTACGACGAAATCCTCATGGAAAGCGCTGATCGTGCCTGGGCACGTGCTCAGGTGCGAGGTGACATCAACGAAATCCTCAGTGCCTGGGGAGGCAAAGGTGAAACGGCATAGAAAATCGAAAGCAGGCGTGGCTTTCCTATTCGACCTTGACGGTACGCTAATCGACAGCGTGTACCAACATGTGCTGGCTTGGCGGGAAGCGCTGGAGGAGGCGGGCATCAAGCTCTCTGTCTGGCGTATCCATCGTCGGATCGGGATGAGTGGGGGACTGTTTATGCATGCGCTGTTCCGCGAGACCGGGCACCATGTAACTCGCGAAGAGGCGGCGCGATTGCTGCGGTCGCATAAGGAAGCTTACCTCCGTCAGGCGAAGCAGGTCCGTCCGCTTCCTGGAGCCCGGGAATTATTGGCTTATCTGTCCAAGGCAGGGGTCCCCTGGGCCATCGCCACCAGCGGCCGCCTGGAAACTGCACAGGGCGGACTCGATGCTCTAGGGTTGAAGGGAAACGATCCCGTTATCACCCGCGATCAGGTCTCCCACGCCAAGCCCGATCCGGATCTTTTCCTGGCTGCCGCCAAACGCCTGGGCGTGCCGATTACGGATGCTGTCGTCGTGGGGGACAGTGTGTGGGACCTCCTCGCGGCTCGGCGCTGCCGGGCCTTGGGAGTGGGATTGCTCTCCGGCGGCTATGGTCAGGATGAACTGGAACTCGCGGGAGCTTACCGGGTTTATCAAGACCCCGCCGACCTGTTGCGGCATCTCGACGAAGTTGGCGTGCGGTCGCAGGACTAGCTGCGCTCACCGCGAGAGCTTCAATGCTTGAGTGGAATGGGGATACACTCCGGGCTGGGAACGGGATCGGCAGAGGGCTTCGCGCCGGACACCCGAATGAGCGCGAGTTCTTTGAGAAAGCTCTCACGATCCTGGCGGGCGTGGGAGGCGCGTCGGCTCTTTTCCGTCAAGTACCGCTGGCCGGTGATGGGCGACTCCTGGAGCGAGTCCGCCCAGCCGCGAAGTTGGCGGGAAATGCTTTCGGCTTGAGATTTCAGATTTGAAATTTCAGATTTGAGATTAGAGAAATTGGGAAGAATTTCCAGCAGACAGAGCATGGACCGCACTTCCCCGGCGGAACCGCGGGCGATGTACAAGAAGGTGAGCAACTCCTTCGTGGTGCCGCGCTCGAAGCCTTCGGCGATGTTGTTGGAGATGGAGACGGCGGCGCGCTCAAGCTGGTCGCGCAAGCTGTACTGCCCGCGGAAGGGAGGCTGGGCGGTCAGAGAATAAGCATGTGAGGCCAAGTGCAGGGCTGCTTTCCAGACTGGGAGTTCCTCGAAGCGGGTGTACTTCATACCAATCCTCCGCGAATCCATCTTGCCAATCTTGAATCTCAAATCTGAAATCTCAGGCCTGAGATTTCAGATTTGAAATTTCAGATTTGAGAACAAATGCCTGGGATTCCAAATTTGAAATCTCGAACTTGAAATCGCAAACTTGAGATTCTAAATTCGGAGTGGCAGTGTACAATCACGCGAGTGGGTATGCAAGTAGTAAATTAAATCACCAGTAAACATTCGGTGGCCCAAAACCAATGGCTGGGAATCTCAAATCAGAGATTTCAAACTTGAAACCCGCTTGCCAGTTTTCAAATCTGCAATCTAGAATCTGAGATTTCAAATTTGAAGGCACTGATTCGCGGCCGCAAGGTTCTGCTCGCTTTCAAATCTGAGATATCAAATCTGAGATTCCTGCTCCCCCCAACGCTAAGACGTTCGCCGCGGCCCCAGCGGAAACTCTCTGTGCACGCTTTCGCGCTAGAACATAAACTTCACCGCCAACTGAATTCCCCTCGGAGCACCTCCTTTTAGGAACGAGTTTCCAATTTCCACATCGGCCGTCGCGGTAATGGGCAAGAACCTGTGATGTCGGCCGAATAAACTGATTCACAGCCATAAACGTTTCCGATACATTCTTTCCGTGATGCGTGACACCGCGAGTGGCCGAAGCCTTTTGGGGCTTCCGCTCTTGCGTGCTACGCCGGTTCGTTTAAGAATAGGACCTCGGAGTGTTGCGTTTGGAAAATGCTTTTGCCTGTAGCGCCGAACTTTAAAGTCTGCATTGAGTGAAGTGAAGGGTCGGCACATGCCGGGCTAATCCTGGCGCTACAACTGTTGGAGTTCGACATTTTTCTCTGGTGAGGATCCAAAGATGCAAACTGTGGCAAAGCCGATTGTCCTCTTTCTCACCCTTTCAACAGCAATGTTGATGATGCCACCCACCTTCGCGCGAGGCGCGTCCTCGCAGGTGGAAAGCCTGGTGCGTGGATTCCCAACACTGGATGAACTGGAAACCCACTTGGGCATCCAAACCCCCTCCGAAGGCGAGAATTCCCATCAGCCGTCGAGGGTCTATGTCCATTCCCCGGGCGCGGAAGGCTCCGCCATCCCTGTGAGCGCGCGATGGTTCACAGCGCCGCCAACCTCCGATCCTTTCAGCTCCTGGGTGGGGCCCAAGACCGAGCCGGCCGAGAAACCGTTGGCGTCACTGCTCGCTAACATTGATGCGGCGCAAAAGCAAGCCGGCGCCCTGGGCAGGCAAATTAGCTGCTACAACGACCTTCCCATCAACAAATATTTACTCGACCGGTTTAGCATCAGTGCCACTACGAGTTACGGCACGAATATCACGGGAATTTTTGTGAACGGCATTGGTTTGGGTACATTTCAGCAAACCCTCCTTCAAACCTATGGCATCAGCTACAACTTGCCTCTGCTCCAGCGCTATACTAGGAGCTCCAAATGGACCCGAATCCTCGGCGGGTGGACCATCAGCAGCAGTGTGGCCGCCATGCCGGAAATTGGCCGGGCGTTCCAATTGAGGGAACTCCTCAATAACCTGCAACTCACCTATTCCGTTGCAATCAGCTACAACCTTTCCAGTTCGACGCTGAGGAAGATACAGGACGGACAATACGATGAGGAAGCAGCTTTGGGCAAGGTAGTAGGTCGCGCTGCCGCCGCCCGCGAGGACCTGCTCAAGCAGATGGCTGTTCGGATCGACGCTTTGTCGCGGAATCAGCCCGCTCGCGACACCCGCGTGACCTCCCTGCGAGAACTCTACCCGCAATTTGAACTCTATCAGGCGCGGTACGAGCAAGCCGCATCGTGTGACGACCGGATGGAAGACTTTTTCACCCTGAAGGGATTGGCGCTCAGCCTGTTGACTTTGGCCGGCTATGATCGGCCGGACAACATGGGGAGCAATCTTCTGCAAACGTGGAAAAAGGCGAGGTTTACCTGTGGCTCCGCCCTTTAGGGCGTACCTGCCGACTAAAGCATGACGTTGCAATAAACGGACTTAGCAGCCTGGACATGCCCCGTCTTATATGTAAAAAAAGTAAAGGAGAGACGTAACGCGAACTTACAGGAAATCGTCTAGATTCTATTGGTAGAGGAGACACGCCTTGAATAAGGTAAGTTCTTATATTGTGATAATTTTAGCAGGACTTTTGTTGGCCGGCGGGTTGGCAATTGCCACGCCCCCCGCGCAGAATCCCGCTCCCGCCGCGTCTGTCGCGAAGGCCGTCGGGGATATAACCCAGATCCAATCCGGACATCTTACCTTGCACACGGACAAAGGCGACCTTCAAGTAGCGCTGCCCGATGGGGTTAAGGTCCTCCGTGGCTCCAAGGATTTAAAGACTACGACTCCCATTTCTGTAGGCGATCTTACCGTGGGCGACCGCGCGGTGGTCCTTGGCCATCTCGCCGAAGATCAGCAAACTATTCAGGCGATGCGAGTTGTGGTGATGACGAAGGCCGACATTTCCGGCGTGCATGAGGCGGAGGTTCGGGAGTGGCAGACCCGCGGAATCGAAGGCGTGGTGAAAACCGTGGACCCGGCAACGAATGAAGTCACCATTTCCGTGCCGAATCGTCCACCGACGCCGGGTAACCTCACCCATCCTGTGATCCTGACCCTGACCCCGCAGACGGTACAGTTGCGCTACGCTCCAAACTCCGTCAAGTTTGCTGACGCTCAGCCTAGCAATATTGCCGCTCTCAAGGTGGGCGACCAATTGCGCGCGCTGGGCACTAAAAGTGAAGACGGCAGCCACTACGCTGCTGAGAAGGTGGTTTCCGGCACCTTTCACAACATAGGAGCCACCGTCATTTCAGTTGATTCGCAATCTAACACCCTGACCGTGAAGAACTTGGCGGGGAATAAGCAGGTTGTTGTGCATGTCAATGCGGATTGCAAGATGCACGAACTCCCAGAGTATCTGGCCCGGATGATCGCTGGGCTCAACGCCGGCGCTACAGCGCAAGGGCCTGGGGCTGGAGGCACTCCTGCGGGAGGGCCTCAGGGTGGGGCCCCAAGTGGCTCCGCGGGGGGAAATCCGCCCACGGGTGGCCCTGGAGGTGCTGGGGGCTTTGGCGGTGGTGCCGGTGGGGGCGGCGGGATGCGGCGTGGGGGAATGGGAAACCTCAGTCAAGCGCTCGACAATATGCCCGTCGTAACTCTTAACGATCTCAAGCGTGGTGAACCCATTGTCATATTCAGTTCCGAGGGGACGATCCCTTCGGAAATTACTGCAATATATATACTTACTGGTGTGGAGCCGATTCTTGCCGCGCAACCCAAGGGCGGTGGGGATGTGAACCTGGGTAGCTGGAACCTGAGTTCCGGCGGCGGTGCCGCCGGTGGTGAAGGCGGACCCTAAAACTCCCACGTAATAGTCGTCCGGCGGGATTCCTGTACGGGACCGGGCTCGACCCTGCAACTCCCCGCAACAAAACGCCTTTCTGGTGTTTTCAGCGCAGTCTACTTTAGAGGAGAAATGGCTTTGTTACAAAACTTCTGCCGCTTGCTTTACGGATTCTTGCTTTTATGTTTGTTTCTACCAGCATTTGTTTTCGCTCAGACTCCCGGTCCCAGTTTGCATGGGCAAGTGCTTGATCCCTCAGGTGCGGCCGTTCCCGGCCTCTCCGTTACGGTCGTGGGTCCCACGGGCGCCAAATTGGTTGCGCAGACTGACGAACAAGGCAAGTACGCCTTCCGCACCCTGGCGCCTGGCACTTACACCCTGACTATCATTCTCAAAGGGTTTGAAGACTTTGTAAAGCCCGGCATCGTCATCGCCCGCGGCCAGACGCCGGTGGTGAACGCGCAATTATCAGTGGCGACCGAAAAGCAACAGATCACGGTGACGGACACGACCACGAAGGTCAGCGTCAACCCCGAGGAGAACGCCAGTGCGCTGGTGATCAAAGGCAAGGACCTGGAAGCGCTTTCCGACGATCCTGATGAGCTGCAATCGGAACTGGAAGCTTTGGCTGGGCCCTCGGCTGGCCCCAATGGAGGCCAGATCTATATTGACGGATTTACCGGCGGTCAATTGCCGCCCAAATCTTCCATCCGCGAAGTTCGCGTCAATCAGAATCCTTTTTCCGCGCAATACGATTCTCTGGGCTACGGAAGGATTGAAATTCTGACCAAGCCGGGCACCGACAAACTTCATGGCCAGGTCTTCATTACCGGGAATGACTCGGCCTTCAACACGCGGAATCCCTTCGCCACCGAGATTCCGGGCTATCACTCGGAGATGTTCAACGGAAATGTGGGAGGACCGATCAATAAGAAGACCTCCTTCTACGTCGACGCGCAGCGCCGCAATATCGAAGATACCGGCATTGTGAACGCCATTGTCCTGGACCCGAACCTCAACCAGACTTCGCTGGTCGAGGCGATCCCCACGCCCCAAACACAGACAAACTTCAGCCCCCGGATTGACACCCAATTCGGCAACAACAATACGTTGACCGTGCGCTATTCACTTTGGCAGAACAATGAGAACGATTCTAACGTAGGGCAGTTCACACTCCCTTCGGCCGCTTACAACTCGAACGAAAGGTACCAATCCATTCAGCTCAGCGACGCCCAAGTGATCAATGAGAAGGCGGTTACCGAGGTTCGATTCCGTTACTTCCGCGACGATGAGCACCAAAACCCCGCCAATTCTTTCCCGACGGTCTCCGTCCTGGGCGCCTTCGTCAGCGGCGCTTCCAACTCAGGCACGATTGGCACCTCCTCGAATGCTTACGAGCTTCAGGATTACACTTCCGTTACCCTGAAGAAGAATTTCCTGAAGTTCGGCGCCCGGTTCCGCGGTAACGAAGAGTCCGCCACGTCCACCGCCAACTTCGGCGGCACTTTTACTTTCCAATCCCTCGATGCCTATCAAATCACCGAGAAAGGGTTACAGGCGGGCCTAACCCCCGCCCAGATTCAGGCCAACGGTGGCGGACCAAGCCAGTTCACGCTCATTGCTGGAACCCCCCTCACGAGTGTGACCTACTATGATTTCGAACCGTATGTGGAGGACGACTGGAAGGCGCGCCCCAATATGACCATCAGCGGCGGGCTGCGCTTCGAAACGCAAGATCACATTCACGATCATGCGGACTTCGCCCCGCGGGTGGGCATTGCTTGGGGACTGGGAAAAGGCAAATCCGCCAAGACCGTGCTGCGCGCCGGCTTTGGGGTCTTTTACGACCGCTTCGCCGAGAACTACATCCTTAACTCCTACCGTTTGAACGGAATAAACCAGCAGGATTACATTGTCCCCACACCCGATTTCTATCCGACCATTCCGCCGATCAGCACGCTCTCAGCCAGTGCGATCACGTCCGCGATCTATCAAATTGCTCCCAACCTGCGCACACCCTATACCACCCAGTCAGGGATTGGCCTCGAGCGGCAGCTTTCCAAGGCCGCCACGTTCTCCGTGACCTATCTCAACACCCACGGCGTGCATCAACTCCTAACGCGGGACATCAATGCGCCTGACCCGGCGAATCCCGGCGACGCCCGGCCCAACCCCGCCTCCCAGGATTTGTATCAATACGAGTCCGCTGGCCTTTACAACCAAAACCAGATGATCGCCAATTTCAACGTTCGCGCCTCCAAGGTGTCGCTCTTCGGTTTCTATACCCTTAGTTTCGTTGACAGCAACACTGCCGGCGGCGGCAGCTTTCCCATGAATCAGTACGATCAGGAAGAGGATTATGGGCGCGCCGCCTACGATGTGCGCAATCGCCTCTTCCTGGGTGGCAGTTGGAATTTGCCCAAGGGAATTCAACTCTTTCCCTTTGTCGTGGTGAATTCCGCTCCGCCCGTTAACATCGTTCTTAGCAACGACTTGGGTGGCGGAGAGTACCTTCCCACCTTCAATGCCCGGCCTGCGTTTGCCTCGAGCCTTTCCAATCCCGCCAATGTGATCAATACCCGGTGGGGCGACTTTGACACCATGCCCGTCGCCGGCGAGAAGATCATCCCCATCAATTATGGGACCGGCTACGACCAATTCACCGCCAACCTCCGCCTCAGCAAAACCTTCGCCTTCGGCAAGGAAGTGCAAGGCGGCAGCTTTGGTGGTGGTGGCGGACCAGGTGGCGGTGGTGGACGTTACGGCCGTGGTCTGGGTGGCGGAGGGCTTAGCAGCATGGGCAGCGGCGGCGGAATGATGGGTGGGCGCCCCGGCGTTCCCAACCGTAGGTTTAACCTCACGTTTAGCGTTTCGGCTCGCAATATCTTTAACACCGTCAATTACGCCTCGCCCGAAGGGAACGTCAATTCTCCCTATTTTGGCAAACCCTATGCCTTGGCCGGCGGGTTCTTCTCCAGCAGCGCCGCCAACCGGAGAATCGATCTTCAGGTACGGTTCAGCTTCTAAAAGACAATGGCTCGCATAATCGTAACCTTCACGCTCGCGCTCAGCTTTCTGTGCGCGCAGGCATTGGCCCCTGCGGCGCCTCCACCTGCCGCAAGTAAGCCGGGCGAACTGGGATGGGTGACTGCCTCTGGAACGCAGTTTCTGGACGCATCCGCCAAGCCTCTGCTTCTACACGGACTTAATGTCGCTAACAAGTCGCCCGAAGAAGGATATGTTGGCGACCTCACCCCGAAGGATTTTGCCGCGATTCGAAGCTGGGGCATGAATTGCATTCGGCTCGCCATCTTTTGGGACGGCTTGGAACCACAGCCTGGCCATTTTGACCGAGCGTATCTCGACCGCATTGCCCAGCGCGTGGCGTGGGCCAAGGCGCAGGGACTCTATGTCTTACTCGACATGCACCAGGACCTTTACAGCGTCAAGTTTTCCGATGGCGCGCCGGCATGGGCCACCCTCGACGAGGGCCAGCCCTTTACCCGCACCGCCGTGTGGAGTGATGCCTACTACGGCAGCCCCGCCGTTCAGTCTGCGCTCGATCACTTCTGGGCAAACAGCGCCGCGCCCGACGGTGTGGGCCTTCAGGATCATTACGCGCGGGTGTGGCAGTTTGTGGCCCAACGCTTCCGCGACGAACCAGCGGTAATAGGCTACGACCTTATGAATGAGCCGTTCCCGGGTAAGGATGCTCCTCGCGTGCTTCAGGCAACCTTCGGAAAACTCGGGGAACAGCTAGCTATCCACTTTGGGCCCAAGGCTCCCACACCGGAAGAGTTATTCGCCATGCAGGCGACGCCGCAAGGGAGAAGGCAGATTGCCGAATGGCTGAAGGATATGGCGCTCTTTACGGGGATGCTGGAGCCGGCCGCACCGATCATGCAGGCGTTCGAGCGTGACCGCCTGGTCCCCATGTATGTGCGGGTACACAAGGCCATTCGCGCCGTGGATTCGCGCCACATAATTTTCCTCGAGCCGGCCATGTCCGCCAATATGGGCATCCCGAGCGCCCTCACGCCGCTCGCCGATGCCTCCGGCAAACGCGACCCCGAGCAGGCCTATGCTCCCCATGGATACGACCTCGTTACGGACACCGATTCGATCGATTTGAACAGCAACGAACGGGTCGCGCTCATCTTTCAGCGCCACGCTGAATATGCCCAGACCCTCCAGATGCCCATGCTGGTGGGCGAGTGGGGGGCCTTTTACGAAAATCCGTCGGCTGCCGGCGCGGCGCGGTTCATCGCGAGGCAGTTTGATCTGCTGGGTTGTGGCGACCTGTATTGGGACTACCAGCGCGAACTGGGTAAATCACCCATCCTGCCCGCCCTGAAGCGACCCCTACAGCCGCCCGCGCATTGATCCCGACGGGCCCGCCCTGTGTGTAGGGCCAGCGCCGCTGGCCCCTACATGCTCGATTGAGGCTTCTGCCTTTATTTTGCCGCGGGTGCGTTGGCCTCCAACTGCTTGAGCTTCTCTTTGGCATTGTCATTGGTCGGGTCCTTTTCCAGCGACTTCGTATAGCTTTCGATCGCCAACTCCTTCTGCCCAGATTTCATGTAGGCGTCGCCCAGGCTATCGTATGCATTGCTTGAGTCAGGATAGATCTGCACGTTGAGTTTGAGCAGGTCGATGGCCTCGGGCAGGTGGTTGTCGGCCATCAGTTCGTAGGACCAGGAGTTGACGGCTCTCTCATCCAGCTTGAAGTCGGACTTCTCTTTCTGCATCGCCGCATAGACCTCGGCGGCGTGATCGAAGCCCTGGCGGCCCAGTTCCGCGCGGAATGCATCCATCGATGCCGGTAGACCCTTGCCCGGGCGATAGCTCACCGACAGGAAGTGCCTGGGCACGCCGTTCTCCGCCGCCGTTTTCTTGAGGAAGGCCATCGCCGCGGCGTCGTGCTTGAGGTAGGCGTCGAGGAACTGAAGCGTATAGCGAGCAATCCAGGCATATCCCGTGATGCCATCCTCGCGATCGTAGTCGGCCTTATGGTCAGCCGCGTACCCTTTCCACACGTCCTCGTTGCGCTGGAACATGGAACTATGCTCGACATGCACTAACCCCAGCATATGCACGGTAATCAAATCTCCGTGCGTCCATGCGTTCAGGACGTTCGGGCCGTCCTTCATGCTCGGATCGGTGAAATAGCGAGCCTGATCTTCCAGCGTGATCTCCCCCTGGGCGAAGTAAAGCAGAGGAATGGTCATCTGCTCCGGATGCACGTCGCCGGCCTGCTTCACGAGGCCAGGGGAGTAACGCATGCTGCCGTCCAGCGCCACCAGTGCGTTGATGCGATTGTCTCGCGCCGCGGCGAAGAGGTTGGATATGCCACCCCAACTGAACCCGGCCACGGCCACCCCCGCGAGGTCCGTGTCCGGCAGCGTCTGCGCATAGCCGATGAGAAAGGAAATGTCGCGAGCCTGCGCGTTGACCCCCGCGAGGTCGGCGGTCATGTGGCGGGAGGAGACACCCATATCCGGGCTCGCAATGACCACATATCCGTGGCTCGCGAGGTACTCGCAGAGGTCGGCGTTCTCCCATGACATGGCGGAAAAACTGGGGGCGTAGATGACGACGGGAAAGCGCCCAGAGACCAGCGGAGCATCGCGCACCGCCCACAGAGGCATCGCCAGCGTGGGCTTCATGCCCTTGATCGAATCCTCTGAATCGATCGACATCCGGGCCTTCCCGAAACTGGTCTCGGTGGCCAACAAATTACCATAATCCCCCACGGTCATCGGCTTGGCGCTGCTCTTCTCTGCGGGGTACCAGACGAGCGTTTGCAAGGGCCGGGCGCGCTCGCCCTGATAGGGCTTGCCGAGGTCGTCCGTCAGGCGCCGATAGATGCGTGAGTAGTCGTACTGTTCCACCACCTTCAACCCCACCGCGTAGGGTCCGGGCTTTTCCGTGAACCGGAAGAGAGGCACGTTCTGAGCGGAAACAGGAATCGAAGCAACAAAAGCCGCAACAAGATATGCAACCACGCGGGCTTTTGCGCGCATCGAGTGAGCTCCACGAATCATAGAATCTTCTGGATTTTACCTAGCCGATAACATACACGTGTCCGCCAATGAAGGCAATTGCCAGCCGAAGGTGAGCGACATAAAGCTGAAAGCGGATACCCCCTGGATGTAGCGCGGGCGTCTGAAGGAGTGAAAGATTCACCTTCGGTGTCGATGGGTTGATTTTCGATCATGTGTTTTGAAGTGCCTTTCTCTCAACCCCGGAAGCGGGCTAAGGTGGCGACATTGGGTGACCTCGCTTCCTTTCCGGCCTGGGGCCGGTCCTTTCCCCGGGTGCTCTCAGGCGGCGGCCAGGGTGAGGCGGGGTTTCCAGCGCAGGCGGAACCATTGCTGAATATTGTAAGTAAGGCAAGCCCACAACACCTCGCAGCGGGCTTTGTTCAGCCCGCGCACGCAAAACTGCCGCAGTCCGAGTTTGGCCTTCACCCAGAGATTGCTGAATTCGGCGACGGGGCCGCGTCGGCGATAAGCGGCCTGCGCCGCCGTGGTCTGCATTTTGGCCACGTAGGCCGCCACCGTGGGGACATTCTCCGTGCGCACGATCCGTCGTCCCGATCTCCCCGGTTGACAGCCCGCGCGCAGGGGACAATCCCGGCAGTCGGCCGGCCGGGCGCGGTAAACGGCGTAGCCTCCCCCACGCGATCCTGTTGGGTGGTGCGATAAGGAAGGACCTTACCCGCCGGACAGGTGTAGGTATTGCTCTCGGCCTTGTAAGTCTTAGTGCTGTATCGGAAGCGCGCCGACTGTATAGCCTTTATGGGACATTGCCTGGTGCCTCGCAAATACCCCCGCGGTCTTTGAGCAACTCGTAGCACAAGCTCTGGGGCATGACCTACAGGGGCAGCCCCGTCAGCCCCTGATTTTTGAGACGCCCGCGTCAGGTGTGCAGTCAGTCCAGGACAAAATGCGAGGACTGAAGAGTAACGTTGTCCTGGCAGTGTGCTCCAGGTGCCACCTCGCCGATGGCTCCATTGTTCACATCCCGATGTTGGATTTTCGTTGTAAACAAAGTCCGGTAAACCAGCAGAAAGTGGAATCCTCATTACGTGCGGTGGGGCAGAGGAGGGGCTACGTCTTGGAATCGGGCCTCTCCTATCATTACTACGGGCATGATCTCATGGGTGAAAGGTCTTGGATTCAATTCATGGGTAAGTGTCTTTTGCTTTCCCCACTGGTCGATTCGAGGTACATCGCGCACCGCCTGATCGATGGGGCGTGTGCGCTGAGGGTCAACACTTCAGGCCGGCATCCCAAGCACCCAACGGTGGTTGCAAACCTCTAACCTATATTTCTTAGCAAGGGTTCGAAAAGGCCTGGCCCGACAAGTCGGGGGGGCCTCGGAAAAACCCTTCCCGGTGGGCATATCGATGGGAAGCCGAGTACGACGAAGTTCTTACTGAAAACTGATGACTGATAACTGACAACGGACTGTGCGGGGTATTAACCTCTTTTGAATACCCCTTTGAGGCGGCTCATGAAGCCTGAGGGTCGCTGTTCGGCAGGCGGGGTGGGTGGTGACGGGGGGGCAATCGGCGCCGGCGGATTCTCTGGCGTGGGAAGTGTTGGCTCGGCAAACTCAGCAGCCATGCCCGGTGGGTAGAGCGCACCCGGCCCCGGCGTGTCCTCGGGCAGGGAATACGTTGGGTGGGGTTGCCCTGCCGACATTTCCGGCGGGAAGGAGGCAGCCTGCGCGGACGGGCTTACCCGCGGCTCGGGAGCATTGATTGGCGGCCCAGGGGGCGGGGCGACCTGGGGTTTGGGAACTAAAGCTCCGGGGGGCGCGGCTTCCGCTACGGGCGCGCCGCAGTGGTCGCAGAAATCCCCCTTCAGATCCAATGGCCCTCGGCAGAACCGGCAGACCACCGCTCCGGGCGGGGCGAGCGGCTCCTCAAAAGATTTCCTCAACAATTCTTCGTCGATTTCCAGCCTCGGGTCGCCGAGGCTGGGGCGTGGATGTTCCACGGGGGCCCCCGCGCGTGGAGAAAGCTCCGGATTGCGCGGAATGCCTAATCCGACCGTTTGTGACGCCTTGAGCGGCGGGCGTGGCGGTACAAGAGGCATATCGGCGGCGAGCCTTGTGGGCGCGGTCTCTAGGGAAGGCGTTAAGGAACTAGCAGGGGGCACAAGGAAGGCGCCACACTGAAGGCAGAAGCGCATTCCCTCCGGATTACCCTCATGGCATTTGGGACAAGTCAGCATACTTTTGCCGCAAACCAGCGCCTGCGGCCAATTCTCTCAGGGATATTATTATACCCTGCGGCAGTTCTCAAGCCATGTTCGATGCCAACTTGACAAACGCTTGATAATCGAAAGAGAGTCTTGTCTGTTCCTCATCAGGAAGGGAGAACCAATATGGAAGGTTCCGGTCGAGTCGGATACGCGGTGGTGGGGCTGGGGCATTTTGGCGAACACGCGGTGCTGCCCGGCTTCCGCGACAGCCGGAAAGCCCAATTGGTGGCGCTGGTGAGCGGGGACGAACGGAAAGCGCGGCGCCTGGCGAAGAAGTTTGGCGCGAGCGACTTCTACACTTACGACGGTTTGGCGCAATGCCTGGCTCATCCGCAGGTGGACGCGGTTTACATCTCGACCAACAACAGCACGCACGCGGAATTCACCGTGCAAGCGGCGGCTGCCGGCAAACACGTGGTTTGCGAACAGCCCATGGCCCCAACCGTCGCCGAGTGCCAACAAATGATTGACGCCTGCCGCTCGAGCCAGGTGCGCTTGATGATTGCTTATCGCAAGTATTTTGAACCCGCCGCGCTCGATCTGAAATTGGTGGTCGAAAGCGGCAAGCTAGGCCGGCTGAAGTTTATCCATTCGGCGTTTTCCGTGTATCTGCGGCCGGGAGGCGGAAGGTCGGCCTGGCACTTTGACCAGTGCCTGGCGGGGGGCGGAGCCCTTCTCGACGTGGGCGTCTACTGCGTGAATACGGCGCGCTTTGTGACGGGCAAGGACCCGGTGGAAGCCGCAGCTTACGAGTGGACCGTCGACCCGGAAGTTTTCAAGGAAGTGGATGAGAACATCGCCTTCCGGCTTAATTTCCCCGGCGGCCTGGTCATGCAGGCGACCGCAAGCTGGGGCGGGGCGCAGGAATCGTTCCTGCACATTGTGGGGGAGAAAGGCTGGGCGATGCTTGCTCCCGCCTACCAGTGCGATGTGAATCGGTAGGGCTGCGTAGATCGGTGGGTTTGGGTGGTGAATCAGAAGCAGTAGCCTTGGGCCACCCAATAATGCCAGTCGGCGATGGCCTCGGCAGTTGATTCGTCTACATCTATTCCGATCA
>JBEKLF010000128.1:0-23168 GCA_050010335.1 Terriglobia bacterium | reverse complement strand
GACCCCTGAATCTTGACCGCAATGGAGTCGCGACCTCACCCGGATTAACCACGGCTCGCGGCAAACGATCTTTCCACCATCTCAGGAACACCTTACCATCGCTCAATCGCGATTCTTGGGCCCGTCTCCGCTATTGACAAACACCCAGATTTCGTCGCGAAGGTGAACTGGCACGCGCTCCCCGCTCTCACCGGTAGGCGGTTTCCCAAGCCCTTGCCAAGCCTTTACCGTTTCATCCACATCCTTCTTCCAAGCGGGCACGGGACCGGAAGCGATTTGAGGGTTGACCTGAGGTTGCGGCGCTGGGGGCTTCGTCATTACCCTTGCCTCCGGGAACTCGCGTCGCCAATCAGCCAACTGGAAGTCTTTCAATTCTGTGTTCGCCGCGCGGTCCAAAACTTGCGCCAAATCAAGACGGCGGGAGCGGTCACAGGCTCTTCGCGCCTCCAATAAGACGTCATGCCAGCCGTACCTAGGCTCACGTTGATGACAAAAGGTGACTAACTCGACAAAACGGTCGGGCGGGCCAACGCCTCGATTAATGATAGCCTGCAGCTCCCCTCGGACACTCTCACATTCACATCGCCAACACAACCCGCGCGGCTGCTCATCGTTGTAGAGCAGGAAGTCCCGGCATTTTTCGCACCGCTTCGTTGCTGCGTTCAAATCCCGATCCTCTCGCCCTCGCCGACGTTGATGCCATCGTTGCGCCGGTCGTATAGCCCAGTCGTTTTCGCGTTCGAGTGCCCGGCCATGCGTTGCGCCGCCTCGATACGCCCGCCGTTGGTGAGGTAGTCCGTAGTCCCCCTGACGCGGAAAGTGTGGCAGCCTATCGCGGTTTCAAATCCCGCATCGGAAGCGCGGCGGCGCACCATGCGCCAGGCATCTCCGCGCAGCATCGCCCCGCCGGAGAGTATACCGGCGTCAAAACCCTACCGCAAGAGTGGCCCCCGGGGGAGATTGCGAACCCCAAAAACAGAGGGCACGCGCCAGCCGGCGGCTCGTTGCATGGCCGCCCTGCCCCGAACCATCGGGGTCCTGGCGTTGATCCGACATGGGCGGGGCGCCCCTAAAATCGGGGGGCAATCCTCAGAAAATTCCCTTACGAGAGGGCATTTGGTCGAAGCTCACCGTTGGTATGGATGGGTTATTGCTAGGATAGTACACGGAAGAGTTTTGCCTGGGTGAAATCACGCACCTCGGCTAGGTTTCAGGAGGCGAGCAGTGGACAGCAAACGGCAGACAGGAGCTAGGAGTCGGGGCTCGGGATTGGGGGCGGAACTGAAGGCTAGAGGGTGAAGGCTAAAGGGATTAAAAAAAGATGTTAAGAAAAGGACGTTCGAAGCCGGAATGTGTATGAAAACAAACAAAACTAAGACAGTATGCCCGACGAAAACTCGGACATTTTGGTTTAAGAGTCGGACATTTTGGTTTAAGGATCGCTAATTTTGCTTAACTTTCGGACATTATTAGTGGGATGTTGACGAGAAAAATTCGAACAAGGGAAGATTACGCCCAAGTATAATCAGGAACGGATACAAGCCAGGCCAAAATTGCAAAGCATGGAGAGCATGTGTTTCGCAAGATCCTGATTGCCAATCGCGGAGAGATTGCCGTACGCGTGATGCGCGCGTGCCGCGAGATGAACATCCGCACGGTAGCGGTATTTTCCGATGTCGACCGTAAATCGCTCCACGTGCGCTACGCCGACGAGGCTTATCCGATCGGGCCTGCACCCTCCACGGAGAGCTATCTGCGCATTGACCGCATCATCGACGCGGCGCGCGGCTGCGGCGCGGAAGCAATTCACCCCGGTTACGGGTTTCTGGCGGAGAACCCGGATTTCGCGCGTGCCTGCGAAGATGCGGGGATAACTTTCATCGGTCCTCCGGTGAGCGCCATGGAATTGATGGGCTCGAAGACGGCCTCTCGCCACGCTTTAATCCAGGCTGGCTTGCCCGTGGTCCCAGGCACTGATCGCAATCTCGAGAGCCTCGACGAGGTCAAGCGCATCGCGGGTAAAATCGGCTACCCCGTGATGCTGAAAGCTTCGGCGGGCGGGGGAGGCAAGGGACTACGGATGGTTCGGGAGGAATCCGAACTGGAATCCGCCTACCGCACGGCGCGCTCGGAGGCGCAAAACGCTTTCAACGATTCGGCGGTTTATCTGGAAAAGTACATCGAGCACCCCCGCCATGTGGAAGTCCAAATCCTCGGCGACCGTCATGGCCGCTTAATTTACCTGGGGGAGCGCGAATGCTCGCTGCAACGGCGCCACCAGAAAGTGCTGGAGGAATGCCCCTCTCCCGCCGTGACTGACGATCTTCGCCGGCGCATGGGCGAAACCGCGGTGCGCATCGGCAAGCTGGCAGGCTACTGGAACGCTGGAACGGTGGAGTTCCTTCTCGACCCGCAGGGGAATTTCTATTTTCTGGAAATGAATACCCGCTTGCAAGTGGAGCATCCAGTTACAGAGTTGGTAACCGGGATTGATTTGGTAAAAGAGCAAGTCAGAATTGCGGCAGGCGAAGCTCTGGCGTGGCGTCAAGAGGATGTGCAGATGCGCGGCGCGGCCATCGAGTGCCGCATTTACGCCGAGGATCCGGCCAATAGCTTCTTCCCCTCGCCGGGGCTCATCACGCGGTTGCAGGTGCCGGCAGGGCCGGGCATCCGCCGTGACAGCGGAGTGTATGAAGGCTGGCGAGTGCCGCTGGAATACGACCCGCTGCTCTCCAAAATCGCTGTGTGGGCTCGGGACCGCGCGGAGGCCATAACGCGCCTGGGGCGGGCTCTGGGTGAATACGAGATACAAGGTATCCGCACGAATGTTCCCTTCTTTCGGCGGGTCCTTGAGCACCCGGATTTTGTGGCGGGGCGTCTGGATACCGGATTTATCGATCGCGTGCTGACAGGGGGACTGATGGAGGAAGAGCCGCCGTCGGAAGAACAGGAGCGCGTGGCCCTGCTGGCGGCGCTATTACATGTGGAAAGAAACGGCGACGCAGCGCCGGCGCTGACAAGTGCCCCCCACGGATGGAAGCAGGCCGGACGACGCGACTTACTCCACCAGCGCCCCCATCGGGCAGGTGGGAGGTTTTGATGAAATTCCAAGCGCGACTCCAACGCGGTTCCGACACGATCGAGCACGAGGTAGAACTGGCGCCGAGCGAATCCGCGAACGGCGTGCGGGGCTTCAGCGTGGGAAGCCAGACTGCTGAGGCGCACTGCGAAGAAATCACGCCGGGCGTGTATTCGCTGCTGATCAATGGCCGGGCCTACGAAGCCCATGTCTCGAAGCGCCCAGGCGATCCCGCCGGCCTTGGCAGCCCTTACGTCGTCGTGGTGGGGCTGCGACGATACCTCGTGGAATTGCGCGACCCGCGCCGGTGGCGCCGCACGGGATCCTCTATCGAATTGGAAGGTCCGCAGGAAATCGTGGCCCCCATGCCCGGAAAAGTAGCGAAGATTCTAGTGACGGAAGGTGAGGAAGTAAAAAGCGGGGAGGGTTTACTAGTGATCGAAGCCATGAAGATGCAAAATGAATTGCGGGCGCCGCGCGCCGGGCGCGTCGAGCGCGTCTACACGGCGGAAGGCCGCGGAGTCGAAAGCGGTGCTCGCCTGCTGCGGCTGGTGTAAGCTGGGGGCTGGGATTCGCACTTCTTTACCCTGCTACCCAGCGCCTACCGCCCGGGATCTGCTTCCCTACCCGCCACTGGATGGAACACCGCCAGCTTTCACCACTTCTTCCGCGAGGTGATTAACCACTTTGGAGCGGTTGCGAAGCATCTCAATGTAGGCAGCCTTGAGCAGTTGTTCCTTCTCATTACGCAAGGTTTGGCGGATGGCGCTCTGCACGCGCAAGTCGGTAAGGGTATGTTGGCCGGCCTCCTCCATTCCCAGAAGCTTGAAGATGTGGAAGCCGATATTGGATCGAATGATGGGGGAAATCTGGCCAACCTTGAGCGAATTCACAACCTGCTTCAGGGCGGCGTTGAGTCCGGAGGCGGGGATGAATCCCATGTCCCCTCCGCCGGCGGCGGTACTGGGGTCCTCGGAGTAATTCTGCGCAACGGTGGAAAAATCTTCGCCGTGCGCCAGGCCTTCGTAAAGGGCTTGGATTTTGTGCTCAGCGGCGGCCGGAGTCTTGGCGTCGTCATTTTTCAGGTTTCGGATCTCGGCATCGGGGCCGGGGGTTACTTCAATTTGCGCGATATGGTAAGTCGTCTCGGAAACGTTGAAGTTACCTTTGTTCTTTTCGTAGTAGGCGGCAATTTCCGCGTCGGTGACGGTGATATGCGCGATGATATCTTTATTGATAAGCTTCGATAAGATCAGGTTTTCGCGGATCTCTTTACGCAAACCGTCGTTGTCCAAGCCCTGCTCCTGGAGTTTCTTCTGAAACTCTTCCTGGGAGTAGGGGCTTTTCAATTCTCCCACCTTGGCGTCGATCTCCGCTTCCGAAGCCGTGATCCGCGAGTGGGAAGCGTGCATGACCAGGATTTGATTGTTGATGAGCTCGTTCAGAATATTGAGCTTGAAGCTGGTTGCTTCTTCGGCAGTGGCAGCATCGGTGCCCTGGGTCGTGCGGCTATGGTAGAGCCGGTCCACCTGCTCTTGGTAGATGGGCTGGCCGTCCACTTCCGCCCAAGGCTCCTTTCCGGATGGGGGCTTGCGCGTGCCGCACGCCGGCAGCAGGATGAGGCTCGCCAGAAGCGCCAACGCTGCCGCGTGCACGAGAAAATGAATGCGATTAAGTTTGTCCATGAATTCATTGTAACCCGCCGGCCTTTTCCCGGTGGGCAAAATCGTGGCCGTCTGCTAGAATAGGTGTTTGCTGTACTTCAGCTTTCGATGCGAAAAGGGGTGTGGCAATGGCTCGTACCTGCGACCTTTGCGGAAAAGGTCCCAAATATGGAAATCATATCAGTCACGCGCACAATGTGACGAAGCGTCGTTGGAATCCCAACCTGCGGCACGTGCATGCTCTCATCCAGGGAGCGCGTAAGAGGATTTACGCCTGCACTGCGTGCATTCGTTCAGGGAGAGTTATCAAGGTCAGCTAAGCCGAAAACCGTCGTTAGTTGTCAATCATCGGTTCTCAGTAAGAAACCTAAGGACGGAGCAGCTTTTTACTGATAACTGACGACTTTTGTCCTCATCCCTCGACCTCGGCGATCAGGTCAATCTCCACTGACACGTTTCGTGGCAGGCGAGCCACTTCCACGGTGGCCCGGGCCGGTGGGCAGTCACCAAAGAACCGCGCGTAAACCTCATTCATCATCCCGAAGTCAGACAAATCCTTCAGGTAAACCGTAGCCTTCAGAACTTGCCCCATGCTGGAACCCGCGGCATTGAGAATCGCCGCGAGGTTTTGCAGGACGCGCGCGGTCTGCACCGCGGCGTCGCCTTCCACAATGTGGCCGGTTGCGGGGTCAAGAGGGATTTGCCCTGACACGAAGAGCAGGTTGCCGGAGCGAATCGCTTGCGAATAAGGGCCGATCGCCGCCGGCGCCAAGGGGGTGGAGATGGGTTGTTTGCTCAAGGGATCCTCCAAAGCTCCCCCCGAATGCCGTAGTCGGGAGAAATCCGGGCTAAGTCTGCGTGATGCGTTCGACGTGATAGACGCCTTCGATTTTGCGCAGCGACGAAATGATTTTCTCCATGTGTTCGACATCCACGATGTCAACGGTGACGTCGATGTGAGCGCGGTTGTCGCCCGTGCGAGCCTCAATATTCTGAATGTTCGAGTGCACACCGGCAATGGCGGCGGTAACGGCCGCCAGCATACCTTGGCGGTCTTCCGTCACCAAGGCCAGCTTGACGGAATAGAGGGCATACTTGGGACCCACCCATTCGACCTCTATCCGGCGGTCCACGTCATAGAGCAAATTCTGGACGTTCGAGCAGTGCCGTGCGTGCACGGCGATGCCCTTGCCGCGAGTGATATAGCCCAGGATTTCCTCGCCGCGCACGGGATTGCAACATTTGGCGCGATAGACCATCAGGTCATCGTGACCATCCACCTGGATGGCCCCTTCGGAAGCCACACCCAAGGCGCGCTTGACCGAGCTCGCGAGGCGTGAGACCTGCACCGGTTCGAGCTTGGCGGCGGGCGCAAGCTTCGAAAGCACTTGCCGCGCCGCAAACTTTCCATAGCCAATCCCGGCGTAAAGATCGTCGGCCCCTGTACTGCCGTAGTCACGCGCAACGCGGGCGTAATCCTCACCGGTAATCTTCTTCAGGGCCACATCGTACTTGCGCGCCTCCTTTTCCAGGAGGCGCTTGCCAATGTCCAACGCCTGCTTGCGTTGTGCAACGTTGATCCAATGCTTGATCTTATTGCGCGCGCGCGAGGTGTTCACCAACCCCAGCCAGTCGCGGCTGGGAGCATGGTTCGCTTGGGTAGTGATTTCAACGATGTCGCCATTCCGCAAGCGGTACTTGAGCGGCATGATGCGGCCATTCACTTTGGCGCCCACGCAATGGTGCCCCACTTCGGTGTGGATGGCGTAAGCGAAGTCGATCGGAGTGGCGTCGCGGGGCAGGACAATGACTTTTCCCTTGGGGGTAAAGGTGTAAACCTCTTCCGGGTAGAGGTCAACTTTCAGGGTGGAGAGGAATTCGCCCGGGTCGCGCATTTCCTGCTGCCACTCGACGAGATGGCGTAACCAGGCGAAGCGCTCCTCATCCTGCTGGTTGAGCGGGCGGCCGTCCTTGTACTTCCAGTGGGCGGCGATGCCCTCCTCCGCGATCCGGTGCATTTCCTCGGTTCGGATCTGCACTTCAAAGGGCTGGCCATGCGGGCCAATAACGGAAGTGTGCAGCGACTGATAGAGGTTGGGGCGGGGGATGGCGATGAAATCTTTAATGCGGCCGGGGACGGGCCGCCAGGTGTTGTGAATAACTCCCAGGGCGCCATAACAGTTTTTGACGCTGTCGGTGATGATGCGAACGGCAAGCAGATCATAGACCTGCTCGATGGGAATCTGTTGGCGTCGTAACTTCTGCCAGATGCTGTAGAGGCGCTTGACACGGCCCTCGACCCGGGCCGGGATGTTGGTCTCATTCATCTTGGCTTCGACCTGAGCCCGGACGTCGGCCAGAAATTCGTCGCTGACCTTGCGCCGGCTCTCAATGGTGCGCTTCAAGTCTTTGAAGGCCTCAGGCTCTAGATGGCTGAAGGCCAGGTCTTCCAGTTCGCCGCGGATTTTTCCCATACCGAGGCGGTGGGCGATCGGGGCGTAGATTTCCACGGTCTCGCGCGCGATGCGCTCGCGTCGGTCAGGTGGAAGGTATCCGAGCGTGCGCATGTTGTGCAGTCGGTCGGCGAGTTTGACCAGGACGACGCGGATGTCGTCCACCATGGCGAGGACCATTTTGCGGAAATTCTCGGCCTGCTGTTCCTCCGGGCTGAGATACTTGATGCGACTGATTTTTGTGACGCCCTCGACGATGCGCGCCACTTCCGCGCCAAAATCCTGCTGCACCAACTCGGGGGTCGTGTGCGTATCCTCGATCACGTCGTGCAACATGCCCGCAACCAGGCAAATCGGGTCCATCTTCATGCCGGCGAGAATGTGCACCACTTCCAGCGGATGGATAATATAGGGCTCGCCGGATAGGCGCTTCTGCTGAGCATGTTGTGCGGCCGTGAATTCGTAAGCGCGCCGAAGCAGAGAAAGATCCTCTCCCGCCCGGTAGGACTCCACTTCCCGAAGAATGTCTTCAAATTGAACCATACTCGTCGCTGACATTCTAACAGGTCGGAGGAGAAGGGTGTAGTTGCCTTCACCGCAGAGGCGCTGAGAGAGAGTAGGTGTCAGGTATCAGGTGTCAGGGTTCTATCGGTATCTGGCACCTGGAACCTAATGCCGGGTTTGCTTTGCGCCTCCGTGCCTCCGCAATGAGGAGCCCGGGATGGATGGAGGAAAAACAAAGGCCGGACTTGTTGTCGACGTTACTAGTCGAGACAAGTCCGGCCGGAACCTTCAGCAGAAGAGTATTCGGTCTATTGGGCTGCCGTCGAGCCACCTTCGCTCGAGCCACTGGCTCCCGCCTTGCGGGCGGCCAATGATTTATTCACCCAATCCTCAGCCAGTTTCAAATCCGCCACGCGGGTGTCATTATCGGGGTCAATCTCCGCTTTTTGACGGTACATCAAGCTGAGATAGGCCATCGAATCCGTATCGTTGGGTTTGAGCTCTATGGCCTTGTTTAGAGCCTTGAGGCCCTCATCAACCAACGGTCCATTCGTATCGGCGAGCGGCTTGCGAAGTTTATCTGGGATTACCGGCAACTGATCGGGATGAGCGGCATCCTTGGCAGTATCAAGGTTATGATCCTTCCGCAGCATTTGCGCGCCTTTCCAGGTAACCGCCCAGTCAATTACACCAATCCAGTAGTAGGGCTCTGGATTGGTGGGCTCGATCTTGATCCGGCGCTCGTTGTAATCCTTCGCCTTGTCGAAATCCTTCATGTTGTAATAGATCTGCGCAATGCTCGCCAAGGCGGTGATATTGCTCGGGTCCATTCTCAAGACGTCCTGGAAGGCGTCGATGGCTTGTTGAGCGAATTGTTTATTGTCCGGGGAGTCTCCGCCCGGGACATATTGCTGGGCGTACGCGGTGGCCAAATAAAGGCGCGCGTTGAGCAAGCTTGGATCAAGTCTGACGGCCTCTTTAAAGTGCATGATGGCGGGCTGGAACTGCGCGTTACGATAGTCTTGCACTCCATGATTAAGGTGGTCACGCGCCTTCAGCCTGTTGCAGCCGCAGGCAGCGAGCGCCAGCAGCAGCACCCCCCAGAGCGGGGCAAGTCTATAACGTTTCATCAGCGTTCCTCCCTCAACGGAAGCAAATGAGAATCTAGTTACCTTCCTCAATCGCCTTCGTAATTAACCCAATCTTGTCGATCCCTGCGCCTTTGGCGACGTCAATGACCGCAGCAACATCACCAAAGCTCGTGTCAGGGTCACCTTTCACGAACATGATACGCTCGTTGCGCGTTTTAAAAATGTCCTCCAACCGGGGGCCGAGATCGTTGAGCGAGATCGGGTCCTGGTTGAGTTTGAGGCCCCCCCGAGCATCGACACTGACCACGATCGTGCGGTTGATGACATCCGGATCTGGCTGGCTTTTGTCCTTACTGGGCTGGGGAACGAGCGCGTCGAGTCCTTTTGGTGTCAAGGGTGTGATCACCATAAAAATGATGAGCAGCACCAGTAACACATCGATCAGCGGAGTGACATTCATGTCCACCATGGGACCTTTCTTGTCACTCCCTACGGCCATAGACATAGCACTACCCTCCTTCGGATTGCCCGAGGCGAGCACCCGGTGACGCCGGCTCGCCTATTGCGATGGAACCGGCACGGGCACGGCGCGGTTGACCCGCTTTTCCGTCTCGAGCCCCAGGGAGTCTACTCCTGCGGCGCGGACAGCGTCCACTACACCGACGACCGCACCATACTTCGCGTGAGCGTCGCTCCTGAGGTAGACCGTCTTATCCAGTTTGTTGGCAATCCGGTCTTTCACTTGTGGAGTGATATCGTCAAGTTTGATGCGGTCAGATCCCAGATAGATATTACCGTCCCGAGTGATGGCCACCACGACCGCGTCTTCCTTATCGGCATCCTGCATGTCACGCGTGTTGGTGGCTTTCGCCATATCCACGCTGACGCCCTTCTGCAACATGGGCGTAATCACCATGAAGATGATCAACAGAACCAGCATCACATCCACCATGGGGGTTACGTTAATATCGGAGACAGCCCCAAGCGTTGTGGTTTTTTTGGCCATTTACTTCTTCCCCCGCGATGACCGCTTGATGAAATAGTCGATCAACTCCGATGAGGAGTTGTCCATCTCGACGTCGAACGATTCGATCTTGGTGGTGAAGTAGTTGTAAATCCACACGGCGGGGATAGCGACGAACAGACCAATGGCGGTGGTGACGAGCGCTTCGGAAATTCCGCCGGCAACGGCCGCGAGACCGGTTGATTTGCTGCCGGCAATCCCTTCGAACGCATGGATAATGCCCAGCACGGTGCCGAAGAGTCCGACGAAGGGCGCCGTGGAACCGATGGTGGCCAGAGTGGAAACGCCGCGCTTCAGTTCGGCGTGCACGATGGCCGCAGCCCGTTCCAGAGCCCGCTTGGACGCCTCGATGGTCTCGCCGGAGATTTCCGACGACACTTGATGCGCCTGGAATTCCTGCAGGCCCGCCGTGACCACCTTCGCCAAGTGGCTCCGCTTGTTCTGTTCCGCGATGGAAATCGCTTCATCAATTTTGCCATCTTTCAGCGCACCCGCTACGGCCGGGGCGAAAACCCGCGACTGCTTGCGAGCGGAACTAAAAGCGATCCAACGATCGATCATGACGCCAATCGACCAAGCTGACATAATGAACAGGACGATCACGACGAAGCGGGCCGGCCATCCCATTGAATGCCACATGGACAGGGGGTCGAATCCCGCCGCCTCTTCTCCTCCTCCCTGAAACAACCACAGGCCTAAACTCATCAGGTTTGCAGCTAACATAGTGTTGTTTTCCTCCTCTAAAATTACCAGAATCTTCTGGTTATTCAGCCAATGTAAAGTTCACATCGATCTCGGTAGCCACTTCCACCGCATCGCCGTTCAGCATGGTGGGTTGATAGCGCCAGCGCTGCACGGCATCGAGAGCCGCTCTGACCAGCAGCGGGTGGCCGGATATGACTTTCAAATCTTGAATGGTGCCATCCTTACTAATAATCGCGTCCAAGCGCACCGTACCTTGAATGCGCGCCATCTTGGCGAGGGGAGGATACTCGGGCTTGGGTTGGAAAATCAACCTGGCCGATTCCACCTGACCGCCCACCCGGATGCGCTTGGGAGTTTGAGGCTTCGGAGGCGGAGGAGGCGGAGGAGCAGCAGCTGAAAGGACGCCGCCGATCACGCCGCCCAGTACACCACCCATCTGTCCTCCCGGAACGCCGCCGGGAACGCCACCTACTACGCCAACCCCGGCGTTGGGAGCCGGCTCAGGCTCGTCCTTGACCTGTTGAACGGTCTTGGGAATGACGGTGGGCGCCCGCATCATATCTTCGGCACTGACCCGATGGACAACTTTGGGAGCGGGAGCCGCCGCCGCGGGGGGGGGCGGGGGCGGCGGTGGAGGTGGAGGAGCCGCCAGGAAGGTCATCAACTGTGACTTGGGCAGGGCCTGAGTGATGATCAGAGGGTAAAGCACCATCATACCAATGATGATTACTTCAAAAATATAAGCTACCGGAAGCGTGGCACGTTTCCAGTCACCCGTCTTGGCCGCGCTATAAATCAGGTAGATGATGAATCCCACCAGATTCAGCAAAAGCACGACGGCAAACCAAACGCCGCGGTTGAAGCCGAAACGTCCGGCATCCGCCACCACATAGCAGAGGATCGCGGCAAAGCCTGCAGCCACAACACCCAGAATCGCCGCCTGCGTAAAAATCACTTTGGGATCGTTGGCCGAGACCGATTGCAGTCCAAAGTACGCTACCAGGAAGAAGACCGCGCCAATAGCAATCGAGATGAGCCAGTGTTTGGCCTTCAAAACTGGCGCCATCTTGGTCGAGGACTCCAACAAGGTGTCTTCAAACATGGATTATCGCCTCCTCAAGAACTACGCGCGATACGTTCAGACCCTTGCCTTGCGGTCGAACCGCCACGCGCTCAAGCTACCTTGACCCTCGGACTCACCGTACCCTTGGCAAGACGCTGGTAAAAATACACCACAATCGGGCTGGCAATAAAGATCGAAGAATAAGTGCCAATAATCACCCCCACCACCAGGCAGAAAGCAAACCCGTGGATGACTTCGCCTCCGAAGACGAACAGGGAGAGAACCGCCAGGAAGGTCAAACCCGAGGTCAGGATGGTCCGGCTAAGAGTCTGGTTGATGCTGCGATCGACGAGCTTCGTGAAATCCTCGCGTTTGTTCGCATGCACGTTCTCCCGGATTCGATCAAAGACCACGATGGTGTCATTCATGGAGTAGCCCACCAGGGTCAGAAGGGCCGCGATGACCGTCAGGGTAATTTCCTTATTCAGCAGGGAAAAGAATCCGAGCGTAATAATCACATCGTGAAACGTGGCAACCACGGCTGCGACGCCATAGATTAGCTCAAAACGAAACCAAATGTAAATCAACATTGCGCCGAGGCCCGCCAGGGTTACATAGATGGCCTGGCGGCGCAGGTCGGAGCCCACCTTCGGCCCCACGATCTTGGTGTCGGTAATAGCATAGCTGGCCAGGTAAAAGTCCTTCGTTAGGGTGGAAATGACGGCGGGTGTAACCCCCGGAACGTTGCGCAGATCGTTCAGGTCCGCCAGCAGCCCGCTGTGCGGGGGAGCATTCCGGTAAGTGACCACGGCATCGGCTATGTCGCGATAGGTCTTGGTGGCGGCCTCCAAGCCCTTGGCCCCCGCGCCCAGAGGATCGTCCGCTGTCAGGTGGTCGGCGACAGTTTGCGGGCTGGCGTTGTTGAAGTCCGTCTTTCCCTCCGGGCCCTTACCATACAGATTCGATAGGCCGTTGACAACCGCCTGTTTGCCGGCGTCCAGGGCGTTGGTGGAAGTGGTGGTTTGCAGGTCAAGCCCGATTATCAGCGCGTGGTCACTGGCCAGACCATATTGCTGAATCGTGGCGTTCCGCAAACCTGCGCGGTCCAATTGCTGACGGATGGAATCGACTTTGGGGGATTGGGCGAACTTCACGTTCACCACCGTTCCGCCGCGGAAGTCAATCCCGTAAACCAAACCGTGGTGAACAATCATCGAAAGAATCCCCGTCAACGCCAGGGCCAAAGAAAGAGAGATGAAATACCACTTGATTCCCATCCAGTCGATCTTTGGTTCGTGAAAAAACTCCATGGACCCCCTTGAAACCTCACCAGTGAAATTGACACCGCAGGAGTGCGGCAAGTTCCAGAATATTCTAAATGCTTAGCGCCACGCCCTTTTCACGCCGTGTCAGAATATAATCAAAAATCACTCTTGAGACAAAGACCGAAGTGAACAAGTTGGCAATCAAGCCGATCGTCAAGGTCACGGCAAAACCGCGAATCGGTCCCGTCCCGAAGGCGAAGAGTATCGCGGCAGAAGCAACGGTGGTGACGTGGGTGTCAATAATCGTTCGAAAGGCTTGTTCAAATCCCGCCGCAACTGCCGCCCCGACCGCCTTGCCGAGCCGCAATTCTTCGCGAATCCGCTCAAAGATAAGCACGTTAGAGTCCACACCCATACCAACGGTCAAAATGACTCCCGCGATGCCCGGCAATGTAAGAGTTGCGCCAAAAGAGGCGAGGACAGCGACAAGAATGAGCAGATTCAGAGTCAGTGCCACGTTCGCGTTGATTCCCGAGCCGCGATAATAGACTAACATGAAACCCATCACTGCGAGTAGGCCCACAATCGAAGCAACGATCCCATGGCGAATGGAATCGGCTCCCAGGGAGGGGCCGACGGTTTCATCAGAAAGAGTTTTAATCGAAGCCGGCAGGGCGCCCGACCGCAACACTAGCGCCAAGTCATTGGCCGTTTGCGGGGTGAAATTCCCACCGGTAATCTCACCGCGGTCGGTAATCTGGCCGTTAATCACCGGGGCACTGTAAACCCGATTGTCCAGCACAATGGCGAGAAGTTTGTTGACGTTCGCGCCGGTCACGCGACCGAAGCGCTGTGCGCCATCACGGTTCAAGGTAAAGTTTACGCTGGGCCGCCCGGCTTGATCGTGCGAGGGATCTGCCCCGCTCAAATCGCGTCCGGTAACCGCCGCGATGCGGTTCAACACGTACCAGGACTGACTGCCGTTTTGGCCCTCAGAACCCGGGAGCAGTTCGGTGTCTGGCGGCAGCACTCCACCATGGGCAGCAAGCGCCGCCTCGCGGGATGGGTAAGGTCCGTCCTGCACCAGCTTCAGCTCCAGCAGTGCGGTGGATTGCATGATGTCTTTGACGCGAGTCGGATCATCTACACCCGGCAACTGCACGACGAGTTCGAAATCGCCCTCCTGGCCGTACTCGGCAATCGTTGGTTCCGCGACCCCCAGAGCGTCAATGCGCCGGCGAATAGTGTCCATCGCCTGCATCAGCGCCTGGTTGCGAACCGTGGCGGCCGCGCTGGTCCTTAATACCAACTCCCGGGCTGTCAAATCCCCGGGAACCCGGACCAGGTCCCAGTCAGAGAATTGATCGGTGGCTAAGGCTTGTAAGTCCGCTGACCTCTCCTGGGGAATTCCTTTGATCAGGATCCGGTGAATCGGCGGATTCTCGGTCTTGTCGTCGTCCGACTGGACATCCGCATAGGGGATGTTTTTGGCCTTCAGTTCATCCTTCACTCTTTCGAGCGCCTCGCCAGCCGTAATGTTCACAGCATCCTCAACCTGCACCTGCAAAATCTGGTCAGTTCCACCTTGCAGGTCCAGTCCCAGGTGGATGCGGTTGTGGACATTGTCCTTAAGTTCTTGCACATTTTTGGGAAGGCCGATGATTCCCAGAATGCATGCCACAATAACGACAAGAATGAAGATTGCCCGGCCTCGAATCTTGGTTTCCATGTATTGAACTACCTCAGCAGCCCTTTCTACTTTTTCCCTTTTCCCCCGGACTCTTGCTTGCTTGAATCCACCGCCTCATCGGTCACGAGCCCGGTGATGGCCGACCGTGCCAGGTCAACCTTTAATTGGCTGGCAATCTGCAACTGCACCGTCCCATCCCGGAAGCCGACGATAGTACCGTAAATCCCTCCGCTGGTCACTACCCGATCTCCCGTCTTCAAGTTGGCAAGCATTTCCTGGAGCTTCTTGCGCTGCTGCGATTGCGGCCGCAGGACCAGGAAATACCAGATGGCGAAGAGGGGGGCGAAAAAGAAAAGCAACTGGGTAAGCGCACCCGCTGTGCCCGGGTCCGCCGCCAGGAGGATAGGATTTACAAAGAGGCACTCGATCAAGGCCGAGCCGTAGTTTCAGGGATTAGGATGAGAACCCCGTCCGCAAGGTACGGGTCTTCTCGGTTCGGGCTTTCCGGGTTCGTTTCGGATATGAGAACGTCTAAGGTCCCTTGCGCACCCTACAGTGGAATTCCGCGAACTCTCCAAACAGGAGAGACTGCCTGATTCTACGCATCATGTCAAGGTAAAAGTGGAGGTTATGATGCGTAGTTAAGATCGCTCCCAGCATTTCGCCGGTCACAAAAAGGTGGCGAAGGTAACGGCGCGAATAACGACGGCAAACGGCACAGATGCAGGATGGGTCAAGAGGTCCTCCATCCCGCGCGTAGCGAGCGTTCTTAAGAATGACCTTCCCCTCGGAAGTAAAGGCGCAGGCGTTGCGGGCGTTGCGGGTGGGCATGACGCAATCGAACATGTCGATGCCCCGGGCCACCCCCTCCACGAGATCCTCCGGCGTGCCTACCCCCATCAGGTAGCGCGGGCGGTCGCGCGGCAGGAGTTCCGCCGTGAACTGCGCCGTATCATACATTTCCGACTTGGGTTCACCGACGGCGAGTCCGCCCACAGCGTAGCCTTCAAAGTCCAGGTCCAACAAACCCTCGGCGCTCTGGCGACGCAATTCCTGATCCGTACCTCCTTGCACAATGCCGAAAAGAGTGGGGAAGGTGTCAGGTGTCAGGTGCCGGGTGTCAGGGATCTCCTCCAAGCTAGCGTCCTGTCGCGTGCCTCTTGCGTCGCCAAGATCGGGATCATGTCGGTCATTCTCTAACACCTGACACCTGGCACCTGACACCTTTCCCTGCGCCCTCTTCGCCCACCGCGTCGTCAGGCCTACCGAGCGTGTGAGAGCTTCGCGGCTGGCCGGGTATTTAACGCATTCATCGAGGCACATCATAATGTCGGGACCTAAGGCCAATTGGATTTCCACGGCGCGCTCAGGCGAGAGAAAATGCGAGGATCCGTCCAAGTGCGAGCGAAAGCTCACTCCATCTTCTGTAACGCGGCCCAGAGACTTCAGGCTCATCACCTGAAAGCCGCCGCTATCAGTCAGGATCGGGTGAGGCCACGACATGAACCGATGGAGTCCGCCTGCCTCGCGAATCAATTCGTGGCCAGGACGGAGATACAGATGATAGGTGTTGCCCAGCAGGATTTGGACTCCCAGCGCTTCCAGATCATCCTGCGTCATGCCCTTCACCGTGCCACCGGTCCCCACCGGCATGAAGATGGGGGTCTCAACCACGCCGTGCGGAGTGTGCAACAAACCAGCGCGCGCACGCGAGCCTTCGTCTTCGGCAAGGATTTCGAACTTGATAGGCATTCGACCAACTAGAAGATCGCGGCAAGCCCGACCTTACCGATAATCCAGATCGCCCAGGCACCGACGAAACACAGGGTAATGGGCAAGGCCTTCACCTTCCCACCCGTCGCTCTGCTCATTCCCACTCCCAGCAGGATGACCATCCAAACCACGATAACGTCCACGGACCCGGCGAGTGTAAAAAGTGGCTTAGAAACGTCTTTGTAGTTCAGAAAAAAAGCGAGGTTCATCGGAACAGGATTCTGCGGATCCAGGTTATCCGTGCCCCCGAAAAGAATGACGGCCAGGCCCAGGACATAACCTATGATCGATGGAAGCTGGGCATAACTGGCTACGGAGAAAAGCGTCTTGAACTTGGTTTGACCTCCGAGAATCGCGTTAACGATCATCAATCCGACTCCCGACACAATCAGAAGGAAGAGGAAGGTGACGATGATGAGGATGACGTCGGTCATGATGAGCTGCCGCGTTAGATGGCCGGCGCTGTCTTGGATCGCTTTCTCCACTTGCTCCGGCGGCATCTTGGAAGTAAAAGGACTGCGCTCGAGGCTTAGGCGGGTCATGGTTTGCATGCCCAGCTTCAAGTACATCGTGTCGAACAATGTGCAGGCCGCCACGATAACCGTGACCACCGGACCGACAAATCCGGGCTTGCGGGCAATATCATCAAAGGTCTCACCCGGCGAAATGAAAACTCCGAGGGCACGGCTGAAGAAAGATCCGGCTGGCTGTTCTTCCGGCATAGGAGGCGCAATCATTGTTTCGTCCATGATTCACTCCTTATTAAGTTGAGTTGGTGCGGGGTCGAAAGGGCTGCGCTCATTGATGCGAGGTAGCGCATGACTCTAGCGCCCTTTCTTGCACCGCTGAAAATACCAACTCTCGGAGATGGAAGCAAGGCCAATCCGGCAATCAGCGCATTTGATCCCTGAGATCAGAACGCCGGGGGGCCGGTCAGATGAAATTCGCAATCAAGCCGAAGGCGTAAAGCGCGGCCCCACCGAAAAGCAGCAAGGGCTCTAGGTACAAGCGCAGGGTTACGAAGACGGGAAAATCAATGGTCGGCCAGGGACCATAACCTCCCCAGTAGACCTTAATCAGCAGGCCCAGGACGATCATGGAAAGCGCCCGGCTCCGGATTCCTTTGGCGCGGTCGGGGCCCAGCCAGTAGGTCCGGCCTTGGTAAACAGTGCCGCGATCCACCACAAAGGGACTCTCACACTTGCGGCAGGCAGTGGCATTGTCGTAATTGGAGTAACCGCAGTAGGGGCAATTCTTCATGGGTGCGGACACCCCACAGAAAGGATGGGACAAATCCGTGCCCCGCCTCGATGCATCGGGGCGGTCTTTCCCGGGGCCGGAGCATTACTCCCGCGGGGTTGCATCAAGGAACGCCCGCAATTTCCGGCTGCGTGAGGGGTGGCGCAGCTTGCGCAATGCCTTGGCTTCAATCTGGCGAATGCGTTCGCGGGTGACGGCGAAGCTCTGTCCGACCTCTTCCAGCGTGTGCTCGCTGCCGTCGTCGAGACCAAAGCGCATCTTGATGACCTTCTCCTCGCGCGGCGTCAGGGTTTTCAGTACCGACTCGGTCTGTTCCTTTAGATTGATATTGATGACCGCTTCCGCCGGTGAAATGACCCCGCGGTCCTCAATGAAGTCGCCCAGATGCGAGTCCTCCTCTTCCCCGATTGGTGTTTCGAGGGAAATTGGCTCCTGGGCGATCTTCAAGACTTTCCGCACCTTCACCACGGGGATTTCCATCCGCTTGGCGATTTCTTCCGAGGTCGGCTCGCGCCCGTACTCCTGCACGAGCTGCCGCGACGTGCGGATAAGCTTATTGATGGTTTCAATCATGTGCACGGGGATGCGGATGGTGCGCGCCTGGTCAGCAATGGCGCGGGTAATGGCCTGCCGGATCCACCATGTGGCGTAAGTGGAAAACTTGTAACCGCGGCGGTACTCGAACTTGTCCACGGCTTTCATTAAACCAATGTTGCCTTCCTGAATGAGATCCAGGAACTGGAGGCCGCGATTGGTGTATTTCTTGGCGATCGACACCACCAGCCGGAGGTTGGCTTCAATCAGCTCGCGCTTGGCGGCTTCCGCCTGATCCTCCCCCATCACAATGTTCTGGTAGCTGCGCCGCAGCTCCATGGTAGTGGCCTGAATGCGAATCTCAAAATCGCCCAGGTTCACCTTTGCCTGGCGGAGCTCTTTGCGCAGATCCTTGTTGCCGTTGGTGCGGACCCCTTCCACCCGCTTTTCCAGGCGATTGGCCTCCCGCTCGAGGGGGCGCATTTCATCCATCGCCAGGCGGATTGACCCGATCAACGCCTTGCGTTGCGTGTGCGTGAACTGGATCGATCGCAGCAATTGTGAAATCAGGATGCGATGTTCGGCCACCGCCCAACTGTAACGGCGGAAATCGCGCGGACGCTTGCTGCGCGGAATGGCGTCACGTTTGATGCGCAACTGCCCAAGCTTCTTGTAGAGGCGCTCCATCTCATCGATGGTGTCCACCACCTCCTTCAAGCGCGCTGCCACGCGGTCCTCAGTCAGCTCGTCGTCATCAAAAACCACCACTTCTTTGATGGATTTCTCCCCGGCCTTGACCTGCCGACCTAGGGCAAAGAGGGCCTGGATCACAATGGGAGACCGGGAGAGCGCCTTGAAGACCTTCATCTGCCCGCGCTCGATACGCTTGGCGATTTCCACTTCGCCTTCGCGCGTCAACAGCGGCACGGTGCCCATTTCGCGCAGGTACATCCGCACCGGGTCGTTGGTCTTATCCAGAGCTCCAGGGGTCAGATCCAGCTCAACGTCCTCACCCGCTTCGTCCGACTTGATGTCATCGGTCTTATCCAGCGCAATGCCTTCTGAAGGCTTGCCTCGCGGGGAGTCCACCACCTCAATCCCCTCGCTATCAAACATGGAAAGGAGATCGCTGAGGTCTTCCGCTGAGTGGACGTCAGAAGGCAGGAGGTCATTGACCTCGTCGTAAAGCAGATATCCTTTTTCTTTTCCCAAGCTGATTAGTTTATTTACTTGGTCAAACTTTTCGTCAAACGCCAAGGCAATGGCCTCCCAACGCGCAGCAAACTCTTATTGCATAGAAATGGAAATAGGCGACACGCCGCACTCAGCCTCGGCAGTGCCACCACTGGCAACCGTGAAGCAATATATGACATTGGCCGTCAATTTACTACGGCTCCACAAAATTAGATGTAATATAACGCAATTCGTTTGTTCCTGCCCGGATTTTTTATGGCCGGGCCAATTGCCGCAACTCTTTGTCAAGGGAAGACTTGGCGCGCTGTAATTCCATAAGCCGGGCGGAATCTTGGGATTGCGCGGCAGCTTCGATATCCCGAAGCAGTTTATCACGCTCGCGCCCGAGTCGCTCGAGTTTGAACCCCCGCAAGCAACCTTGGGCCTGTTCCAGATTCAGGGGAGCTCCCGGCCAGAAGAGCGCTTGGTTTGCCAACCGATTCTCCTCCGCGTTCAGCACTCCTTCGGTCTCCGCCAGACTTAGCTTTTCATTTCGCTTGCGCGCCTCCCACAACTGCTTAAAAATATTCTCCCCGAATAGTCCGGCCACCGCGCCGCTTTCCACGATTTCCGGCAGCAGGGCGTCTGCTATTTCATCGCTTTTCAGGCATGCGCGCAGCAATTGCTTGACGCCAGGTTTGGCGTCCGGCGCGTCTTCCATCGGGCGGACTTCCCCACGCTTCTCGCCGGCCGCCCGCCGGAGTTCATCACGCAACAGGCGCTCATCCACCCGTAAGCGCTCCGCCAAACGCCTCGCTAATTCGTCACGCAGAATGGGGTTCGGCACCTTGATAAGATAAGGCAGGATCGCGTTGGCGGCGTCCACCTTGCCTTGGGGCGTGCGCACATCGTGGGTCTTGGCTGCGCGCTCCGTGAGATAATCAAGATAGGAAGGCGCGTTCGCCAGCAGCTCGCCATACGCTTTCGCTCCCTGTTTGCGAACGTATTCGTCCGGGTCGAGCCCGCCGGGGAGCGCCAGCACCTTGGCTTCGAACCCCGCCTCCAGCAGCAGCGCCAACGAGCGCTCTGTCGCCGCCATGCCCGCGGAGTCCGGATCATAGTTTACCACCACGCGCCGAGTGTAACGGCCAAGGAGTCGAATCTGCCCCTCGGTCAGGCTGGTGCCGCACGAAGCCACTACGTTTTCGATTCCGCTCGCGGCCACCGCGATACAGTCCATGTAACCTTCTACCAGAATTGCGTAATCGAGCTTGCGGATGGCCTGTGCGGCGCGGTCCAAGTGGTACAGCAACCGGCTCTTGGTGTAGATCGCCGTTTCCGGTGAGTTCAGATACTTGGGCTGGTCGTCTCCCAGGGCCCGGCCTGCGAACGCCACAACTTTCCCCGAGTCATTAGCGATGGGATAGATAATGCGCCGGCGAAAGCGATCGTAAGGCCGTTGGCGCTCCGCGTCATAGATGATTAATCCGCTCTTCTCGAGAGTCGCCTTCTCAAAATCCGAGCCTGCCAGTTGTCGCAACAACCCCTGCCCATCTCCCGGCGCATAACCGATGCGGAAGCGGCCCACTACTTCGTCCGTCATGCCCCGATCGGCAAGGTAGGCGCGCGCCATACGCCCTTCCGCCGTCGCCCCCAACTGCGAGGCGAAAAACTTGGCGGCGATTTCGTGCAGCTTCAAGAGCGCCGCCCGCAGCTTGGCGTTGGCGTCGTAAGTCCCATCGCTAGCCCTCTCTTCCAGGTGCACTCCTACCTTCTCGGCGACGCGCCGCAGCGCCTCCGGAAACGGCAGGCTATCCATCAGCATCACAAACTTGAAGACGTCGCCCCCTACCCCGCAGCCAAAACAGTGGAAGATTTGCTTGATGGGATGCACCGCGAAAGAGGGGCTCTTCTCCTGATGGAACGGGCACAGCCCCATGTAATTGGCGCCCGCCTTGCGCAGCTTCACATAGTCGCCCACGATCTTGACGATGTCGGCTGCGGCACGAACTTGATCGACGTCGGTCATGGAAGTGCAGGTGCCAGGTGTCAGGTTTCAGGTCTCTCTCCGCTTAGAAGTCCAATAGTCTGACCCTGATCGGAGCGGCGACCGTTCGGGCGCCCGCGCTGACACCTGGCACCTGATACCTGACACCTGATTCCTAAAGCAGTACGATATTCGACCCGGCCTTCTGGAATTCTTCCTTGGGGAACTGTCCGCGGACCAAATCTATATAGGCTCGTCCCTTGGGCCGCCCGTTCGCGTGGATGGCGCAAAGCTGGGTGAGGAAAATTAGCGCGTCGCGGACATCGCTCTCTCGGATGGTGGTCATGCCCGCCCGCTCGGTCTCCTCTTTCCGGAAGTCCGCAATGGACAATTTCAGGTGTTCGTACAAAGCGCGTTGCAGCGGATAATCCAGAGGCTTCTCGTAAATAATCCCGCTCGTCTGGGTGCGGTAAGTCTCCGCCAACGTTTGGATCGCCACCAGGACGTCCGTATCCACGACCTCGCGATGGTCGGCGACAAACTCGCAGATCGAGTAATCAATGTCAACCAGCAGCGCCCCATGCGTGTCCGCGAAACTGCGATGGAATTTGACCTCCGCGAAAGGCACCTTGGCCCAGTCGATTTCCAGCCTTGTCCGGTCGTATTCCCGGCTGGCGACCAGGTACACACAATCGCTGGGGCAATCGATGGTCACTTCGCGCTCCGTGCCGCAGCAGATCGAACAAATACTCTCCGCGCGCGCCGGACACAGCCGCTTCGCCTTACGTTTATTGCAAATCGGACATGGCAAGGTTTTCTCCTCAAATTCTGAATATGAGATTATGCCACACTTTGGCGGCGGGTTTACGGGGCGATGGTTGTCGGAACTTGGTGCGTGGTATTTCTGCCCGCCCCTCCCTGGCGGGAACGAGACGCCGTCCCGCCCCATCAGGCTTCACTCCACCTTCGGATTCAGCCTCCGCTGGTCACTCGGAAACTATCACATCTCTTTTGAATTTCTCAATAACTACTTTTGTTATCATCAACATCACGGGGTACACGCCGTAAGTAGCTTATTTTTCATCAACATCACGGGTTATCCCGTTTCGGAAATATTTTCTCCGTTTGTTTTGAATAACATCACGGGTTATACCTTCATTTTCGATATAGCATTTTCTCCCTCTAGCCTCGGCCATGAAAATCCGCTAACTCTTTTAGTTTCAATGACATCGATTTCCTTATGATTTGCGTCATTAGGAGCTAATCCTTTTAATATCTAGTACATCAAGGGGTACATGGGCTCACTGTCGCGTCGCCCCGAGTGCCATGGCCATCTTGGTCATGCCCCCTTCACCGGCAGGATGCCCGTACCTCAAGTTCGCACATTTCGAAGCGAGGAATTTGTTTCCCTGCGGTCGAAAAGTGACAAAATGGCTGGCGATTACAGCAAATGACGTGTGCTTCAGTATAAAATGTCGCTCGGTTGTGTAGAAATGTCGGTTTATTCTTCGGGCTAGATGTCGTATTTTTGTTTGTTTTCACACACATTCAGGCTTCGCTCGTCTTTTTATAACATCTTTTTTCTGGGTTCGTTCCCCCCGTGACTTTTCCCTTCCGCCGCCACGATCGAACTTCCCCGACGTCGGACCATCTGTCCCGGCGATAACCGCCCCATTGCCGCATTCCCGGGCAACAAGCCCAAACGATTCGTGTCGAATAGCTCCCAATCGGTGCATTTTCGTATCGAAACCCGAATTTGTCGCTAGACATTTTGTCGTCTTTCCTTTGTTTTCATATACATCCCCGGAGGTTCCTTCATTCTTAACATCTCTTTGGGTGTGGCGGTTCTGTCAAAGACTTCAGTTCTAAAAGCGGGTAAGTCGTTGAGCTGTCGGCGGAAGGT
>JBEKLF010000127.1:0-23173 GCA_050010335.1 Terriglobia bacterium | reverse complement strand
GACTTGTGACGGAGGGGCTCAATCACGCGCTGATGGGTAGCGATGAGCCGCGGCCCTCGGTAGATTTCCATCTGCTCTTTGGTCTGGCGCACTTCGACCTGACGTCCGATGAGGTCGTCGGGTACAAGTGACTGTTCTGTAGGTCCGCGGCTCTTCGTCGGCCATGGGTACGAGCTCCGGACGCTCTCCACAAAAAACGCGAAACCTCTCCATATCTCAATGACACTTCAAAGAAAGCGGCTTCGACGAACAAGGGTGTCAGTCTTCTCGAAATCGGATGCGGTCAGATTCAGCAGTCCACCGTTCCCTCACGCGTCAGTTCGGCGGCATAGGCCAGGGCGGCGTCGATGTCGGCAGGAGTCAGAGCCGGCCCGCTGACTGTAGTGGGCCAGAATTCGTGTCACTGAGTGGGCCAGAATTCGTGGCACGCGGCGCATGGGTCAGAATTAATGGCGCTGGGGATGACCAGAGACACAAACGCGCCTGCCAGACGCGTAATAGACGCCAGACAAGCGCAACTTCCCGATAGCCCTCAAAAACCCCTAAAATTTCGCGCCAGGATGCCCCCAGGCGCGCGCTAAGCAGCCCCCTTGGCCTCTACTATCCCCGGCTGCGCACATCTTTTGCGGGCAGCCTGGATTTCGGCCTCCAACTCTTCCGGGGTAAAGTCTCGGCTCTTAAGCCGGTCCGTTATCCCCCACTGACGCCAGGCCGGCAATCCTGACTCTGCCAGCGCATTTCTGAGCCATTCGTACCGCCGCCGCGCCGCTGCCGACTCCAACTGCCTTCTAGCGCCAAGGAGCGCCCGCCATTCTGCCTCTGTCAGGGTTGCCGCGCCCTCATAAACCCCCTTGAGAGCGCGTCGCAGTTCCGGGCTGTTGAGGATCAAGCAACGATCCAAGCGTCTCCTGCCCTAATTTCTGCCCGTTATACAGCGCGTTTGTGGAATCGAGCGTGGCCTGCCCGGACCGCGCCAAACTGCTCATCTGCACTCGAAAAATCGGTGCTGCGCTTTGCAACAGAGGAGGAGGCTCCCGGCTCACGGACCGGGTTCCACGGAACACCTAGAACCGTGGAGTTAGTCCCTGCGGCCCAGCGCAGCACCAATAACCGGCTATCGGACCGGATCAGCAAAGGAGAAAACCTTTCGATCCCAAAATCGCCTTCATCGCATCAACCCCCATTGAATTTTTGAGGGCGGAACCTCCGTTGCCGGTTCCCCAAGTCTCCTGGGCGGCGCTTCGATTGGCGGAGCAACGGGATCGCGAGAGGCCGCAATTCGCTCTATCCTGAGTTCCTCTTCCCTGGTGAGATTGGCGCAGTCGTCATAACGAAAAGCATTGTTGCAGCGAAGGGTCTCATCCAAAACAACAAAATCATTCCGTATCGTGCACGGTCTTCGACCATCCTCCTCGCCGAGAAACCACTGAACGTGCTTCGCGGACTCGGCACCCATCCCCCGCGGCAACATCTCAAGTAGGGCATCAAAGCGCCGGTCATCGAGATTAACATCCCGGTCGAATTCCAGGGACACGGCGACATCGCGCATCTTACCGGTCAACGCCGCCCGCTCGAAAAGAATCGCCCGGACAGCTTCCAGCAGGGAATCCAATTCGCGGTCCAGGGCCAACCGGGCGCGCACCTGTCCGGCTAAAACATTTTGCGCTTCCGCGCGCTCCGCAGCCTTCACAGCATCAGGTAGGAGACTATCAATCTCTCTCTGTAAACTGACAGCCTGGTCTTCAAACGCAGCGATCATCTGTTTCGCATTCGAGACTTTTTCAATATAGTCCTGCAGAACCGTGTGGGCATAGCCCTGGCCGGCCGAGATTTGAGCAGTATTACGTGCCACTCCCGCCTCTGCTGTGGCGAGATTCCTTTCCCACAAAGAGATGTTTCCCCTGGCAGACTTTAGGCTGCGTTCAAGCCGCCACTGCTCTCTGATAGACTTTTGCGAGCGCAAGCTCCCGATGAATTTCGGCTCGGAAGTTCCCGACAATTCAGGCTCCCGCCGCGATTTTCCTTGTTGCGTTTTCTTCATCGCCCCCTCCCATTCGTAGATGGCTGCGGATGACCCTAGTCCTTAGATTTTCTGCGCGTCTGCGCGATAGTCCGCAAGCAAATCCGGCCGTTGTTTCGCTATCTGATTAGAGGCAAGCCGATGCGCTTCGAGTTCGCCCAATTCGGGATCACTCAAAAGCAGTTCCGACTTGCGCTCTTCTACCGCACGGGAGAACCGCGCCCGGCCCAATCCGGCGCTTAAGCCGCCCGGCCTCACTCCGGCTGCTGTGGGACCACCGGGCATATGCCCCGGCCTCTGCCCAGCCGCCGTAGAAGAGTCTGGAACGGTAAAGCTGCCCGGCAGTGAGGCTACATAGCTGCGCAGATGGGCTTCGTCAAACTCTCCCACGTCATTCTTGCCGTCCGAGGCCACATGTCTGACTCCAACCGTGCGTAATGTGAGTTTTTGCATTTTCGTTTCTCCTCCTTAATTTTCCCTACATCCTGCGCCGGCTCCTTCCCGGCGATCTTTCTGAGGGAGCGCCCGCAGATAGCTTATGAATCTCTCCGCTGGATAGACAACGACCCCGCGCGCCCTCAGTATGAACGGAGGCCCCTGCCGTTTGAGCCGCCACTCCGCCAGCGTCCATTGGGAAACCTTGAGCAACGACGCCACTTCCGCTGGCGTCAGGAATTCCGCCGTCAGAACGGAAATCACTTCGGAGTTCAGAATTGCGGAATCCGCTTTCACAGTAGACCTCGAAAGCACGCCGCTAGGTTCGGGGCAGCGACGCCAGCCACACATCGAATTCCTTTTTCGGATAACGGATCGTGTGGCGCCCAATTCTGATGAATTGTGGGCCACGATGCAGCCTGCGCCAGACGACCAGCGCCCAAGGTGAGAGTCCTAAAAGGTTCGCAACCTGTAAGCTGGTCAAAAACTCGCCACTCTCCCGCCTTCCATTTTTTTTTAAGCGTTCGCTCTTAGTTTGGGCCATCTGAACCGCTTGTTTCTGGCTCCCCGCGCTTCCCATGGCCATTCCTGGAAGTAGCCGGGGAACCGGTTCGCCGTTTTAACGGCCATCGCCGGTTTTTGTCCCGCTGGCGATGTTCCGCATTGAGGTAGATTTGATTGCTCCGCACCGGCGAAAATTCTTCCCCGCATGGCGCATTTCAACCTTTAACTCCCGAACTACTTCCCGCTCTTAGACGGCGGTCGAAACCAGCCAATTACGATCCCAAGTATTTTGACTGGAGCGTAGAGGCGAACATGCGAACACGCTTCCTTGATGACTTCCGCTTCTAGCGCCGCTATTTCTTGGGCTGAGGCCGCTTCCCCTGTAGAGGCATGGTGCCAATCTCCGATGACCATCGGTTCCTCGCCAACCTCGTGTTCTGTGCTGAAATCGTCAAGAGAACCGAGAACTGCATGCCAGATGAGGTAATGACGATCCGTTGCCCGGAAACGGGCAAATTCGTGTTTAACGCGTTTGCACAGAAGTTGGCCGAATGATAGTCCGGCTGGCCACTGATGCCCCCCGTGGATAATCTGAGTATCCCACGCATCAGGATGGTCTATGTCAATATTAATAAGTACATTCTGGTTAAAGAATGGCACCAAGTCCTTTACATCGTTCCATGAAGTGTCTAAGAGAAACATGTCCCCACTGCGCACAGTGGAGTTGGCATTGTCCTCTCCAGCGACCAGGCAGACCGTCGAAGCCTTGTGCTCGGCAAGCCGCGCCGCAACCGGGAAAAGCTCGCCTGTATCCTCATTCCCCTTTTGGGTGTGCCGAACGATTGGCACGCGAAAAATTTCACCCTCAGATGGCAAAACACTTCGGTCCGCGAAGAGTTTTTGAGCGGCGGACATGATGATCTCCTGGCTCAAGCCAGCCTTTTGCAAGAAGAACGCCTGATCCTCTGGCCGAGGCGAGAGCGAAGCAAGGCGGAAATGCATATCGGCAGAGGGCGGACGGCTCTCATCGTCTCTCTCCCATGCGGACACCGTCCCCTGACTAACACCTAATTGCTTTCCAAAATCGGCTTGGTATGTATCGCCTCGGATGCGCCTAATCCGCTCTCCAAGTGTTTCCTTTTTTGTGGCCATAAGATTCCTCTTGACACACTGATTGTAGTATGCAACCATACTACTAACACAATGTCTATTTTTGAGACAAGTCGGGACCTTCTGATAGATGACCTGGAGAGCCGCCTCCGTAAGGCGCTAAAGTGCGCCATGCTCTCACGCGGTGTGAACGAAGAGGAGCTTGCCGCAAAGCTAACCACGCTGCTGGACCGCACTGACAACCCCATCATACCGGGCTTAGTGAATGCGTGGAAGGCCGAGACAAAGCACAGGTGGCACCTTCCAGCGTATCTAGTCCCCATCATCTGCGAAATCCTTGGTGACGATAGCATACAACGGCTGCTCTTGAGCGAGAAGCTGAGGCAGTCTCTCGAATTTGGCGAAGCGGTCCCTAAAGTGGTATCGGCTCTTCGAAGCGTTTTACCTGAGAGCGCAGGTCAAAGGAAAACACGGCGAGCAAAGCGATGAACAGCTTATTCGTCCAAACCGAGCTTGACGAGAAGATTGATGCTCTCAAGTGTGACCCGGCGAAAAAGTCTTTCATCCTTGCCCGTCTGCGCATGGCCGAACAGGACACCAACTGCAACTGGAGAGCCCTCGGCTTCGACAGGAAGCTGGACTTTGAAAGGGTTCTCGCGGCGCAGAATCATTGCTCGGTGCGCACCGTGCAACGCTGCGCACAGGTGCTTCGGCGTGGCGACGACCTGGAAGAGTTGGCCTGCGACCGGCCCGGCCCCAAGCGCGGCGAATTCAAATCCCTCGATGCCGACGCGCGCGCTCACTTGCTCGACTGCTTTCTGTTCAAGCATCTCAATTGTCGGCAATCTCACCGGTCAGTTGTGATGTATCTACAAACGAAGCAGAATTCGCCCGGCTGCCAGGTCTCCTACTTCTACGATGTTCCCACCTACAGCAAGGTGAAACGCTACTGGCGCGAAGTTCTGATACCCATGTACGGCCCCCAGCGCGACGGCAAGGAAGCCGTGAAAACCGCTGCGGGCTACCTTGACCGCCTCTATGATGACGAATTCGCGGGTGACACTTGGTGCTTGGACGAGTGGGAAATCGACGGCGCGTTCTATGACGGGCAAGACCACCGGCGCATTTTCAACTACGGCACAGGGCGCCCCATCGTTCACATTCTCACCATTCTGGATGAGCGCACGACCCACATCATTGACCATTTGGTGACATGGCAAGTCTCCCTTGAAGATGCGGTGTTCGCAGTGGCAGAGCGGACGATTCGGCAACACTTCCTGCCCCGGCGCGTGGTTTCCGACCGCGCTGGACGCTTCCGCGCCTTGGTGCGTGGCCACATGGTGGCAGGCAGGGATGGCGAGTTGATTGAAAAACTCGGTGGACCGCTGGGTGAGCTTGGCGTGGTTCCGCGCGGCTCGGAAGAAAAGAATCCGCGCGCCAACCGGCTTGAACGATTGCACCGGCTCTATGCCGACCGCGCTCGGGATTTCGGTCCATCATGGAAGCCGCCCCTCGAAAAGCACGAACACCGGGAGATTGATGACGCCGTTGACCGCCATCTAAATGCTCACTGCCGCTACGGAACTATCGGCCCGCAACTGATGTCTATTCAGGAAGGCGCGCGCCGCATTGCGCAATGGGTTGAGGACATCAACCTAGCCGACACGGAAGCGAAGGGATGTAACGGCCTGACCCGCCTTGCGGCCTTCCGGCAGTTCCAGCCGCCCGCTGATGAGATTGCCCAGCGCAAACCTAATCAGGCTGCGCTTGACCTTGCTTTTGCCGAGCGTGATGAACGCGCCATCCGCGAAGGCGGAATCATCGAGTTGGAAGATGGCGCGCGCTATTCCTGCCCTCAACTTATCGAGTGGCGCTTGCGCTTGGGCAGTGGCGTGAAAATCCCCGTGATGCGCTACCGGCGCGACCCTCTGCACCTGATTGTATCGCCTCCGGGTGCGGAGCCGTTCACTGCCGAGCGCCGTGCCATCGTGGGAACGAAGGACGAAGCATTGCTCTCGGACGAAATTGAAAAGATGGCTCATATTCGCAAGGTTGTGGGCGGAGAGACAGCCGAGCTCGACCGCGAAATGCAAGAGCATCTGCGCTCTCTTCAAGACAACATGCGCGGGTTGCGGGCGCGTCCGATGACGATTGAACGCGCGCCGACTTCGGCGGATTTAGCAAAGCAAGTTTTAGGATTGAAGGATTAGAGGCTCCCATGGACGCATCAAATGGAGTTCGGCAAGAGGCGCGGAAGGCGCTACACGTCTACATGTCGCGCACAGGCTTCGGCCTCCGCACCGTGGCTGAACTCACCGGCTACGCCTATCACACGTTGCGGCAGTTTTCCAGTTCCGGGCGCATCAGTAACCATGACGGATTGGGCGAGCCGATGGCGCGGAAGTTGCTCGAATTCTTCGCGGTCAACCCGGCAACGCTTCCCGACCTGCCCGGCAAGCTGTACGAGAGTGAGGCCACGCGCACCATGGATGCCATGCTTGCATCCGTCCGGCGCGGGCGCTGGGGAACGCTCTACGGCCCGGCTGGCGCGCAAAAGACCTTCCTGCTTGAGTTCCGCGCGGCGGAGGCGGCCCGCGAGCCTGAGCCGTGGCTCGTTTACATTCGCGCGTCGGCCTCCGGTATGTCTCCCACCGTCCTGTTAAGCCGAATCGCGCGGGCGCTGAGCGTGCCTTACGCCCAATCGGTGGACGCCGTTCGTCAGAACCTGCTCTATGTCTTGCGACGGCGCAAGGCGGGTGTGGCCGTGGCCCTGGACGAAGCCCAGCACCTTTATTCCCGCATCGACACGCTGGAAACCTTGCGCGAAATCGGCGACTTGGCAGGCAATCGTATGGGCATCTTGGTGGCGGGAAATGAGCAAGTCCTTGACCTATTCGAGCCGCGCCGTAAGGTGCATTTCGAGCAATGGCGGAGCCGCATTCAGCAATTGGAAGAGTGTGTGCTTGGCCCCGCCCTCTCGGAAGCGCGCCACATGATTCTTGGCGAATTGCCCGGCACTAGCCCTAGCCAGGTCGAAGCTATGATCGACGGCTGTGAGGTGAAAGACCCCAAGACCCACAAGACGTATGTCAACGCGCGTCGGCTATTTAACACGCTGCGGGATATGCGCGACATGCGCGAAGGTGGAAAGGCAGCGGCATAAGTTCTGTAAATCGAGACTGCCCGCCGCACGTATCGGCGAGCAGTCCCTAACCCACAAAGGAGGGTATTTTCCCATGAAGGCTAAGAAGAGGGTACCAGAAAACAGCGAGCAGCCAAATCCGCTGCCCACACCATCTAACGAGAAAAGGGAAGATCAACTTGCGGGCTGGCAAAAGCAGATCGTTGCTTTGGCCGAGGCTCGCCTGAGTCTTGATGGAGAGCAGGATGTCCTTTTTCAGATGCACGAAAGAGCTATTGGGCTTTGCAGGGTCGTGGAGGATTTTAGTCTAGTCGGAGGCGATAACGATCTGTCGATGCATGCTCTGGGGAAGCTTATGGAAGTCGTCGAAGAAGATATCCAGATAGCGAAGTGGATCGCCATGGGAAAGCCGCTCGATCCACATTGGGACTAGTTTAATCTCGGGAGGCCGGACACCCGGACCGGCCTCCGTCCTCCGGTGTCCACCTTCACAGATTGTCAGGATGCTATTTTGCTGTCTTATCAGGATGCTGTGTTCACCTCTTCTCGTGATTCTCGTTTGTATGCTCTCTTTGCATCCTTCTTTCGCGTTTCTCTTTTAGCACATCTTTCAACGTTGTCATTCTGCGCATCCTTTTCGCCATCATCACGCCACTTCTCAAAAACCGCGCGCCACGAATTATGGCCCATAAAAAAACTAAGCCGTTGAAAACGCGCCACTTCCTAATTTCGACCTACATTTTTCGCCGCCGCTATGTAAGTCCTTAGTTTTCAGTAAAAGTGATTTTTTGTCTCTGTTACCAGGGTCATCCAGCGCCAAGAATTCTAGCCCGCCCTTCGCTGCCCCCGCCCCGCCTCCAAATCCAGCCATTGAAAACAAAGGGGGTTCCAACCTCCTCCGACCCCTTCCGACGCCCTCCAACGACACGATCTCTGGCCCCTCATACTGACTCGACGGGGCGGCAAGCAGGTCGTGTATACTTCCAGGTTCGGGAATGGGGTTGACGGGAATGCCCCTGGTCGTACGTCTGGAGGCGAAAACTTGCGCAGAACCGCAGTGAAAGCCTTGGTCCTGATCTCAGCGCTCACATCCCTGGCACTCAGCCTGCCGAATGGCCCTCCTGCGCTTCAGCCCTACCCAGGGACTGGGATGTTCCTGCTGCTTTCCGATATTCACTTCGATCCTTACGCAGACCCCGCGATCGTGGAAAAGCTGGGGGCAAAGTTGAAGGGGGGATGCCCGGCCTCCGGTTCCGCGTCATTTGCGAAATATGGCAGCGATACCAACTATCCTCTCCTCAAGTCAGCCCTCGACCATGTGGTGGCGACGGCCGCCGAGAATCATATCCACTACGACTACGTGATTGTGACCGGCGACTTCCTGGCGCACAGTTTCGACGGCCGCTATCGCCAATGTGTGGGGGGTGGGGATGAGGCCTATCAGAAGTTTGCAAGCGACACGATACGCTTCGTCGATAGCATGATTGCGAAAGCCCTGCCGGGCGTGCCGGTTTTCGCCGCGCTGGGTAACAACGATTCCGATAGGGGTGATTACGAGGAACCCAGCAAGGTGTTCCTTCAGAAAGTGGGGCGTGATTGGAGCCGCGCGTGGGGGGATCTTCCTGTCGGCGCGCGGGCAACGGCTTCGGCGTCTTTCGAAAGGGCAGGGGATTATGCGGTGCCCGACCCCACCGCGCCGAATCACGAGTTTGTCATCTTGAACAGCAATCGCTGGGCGGCGCGCAATGCTCAAGCCTGCGGTGAAACCGATCCCGATCCCGGCGGGCAGTTCCAATGGCTGGAAGATATCTTGGGTAAGATAAAGCGCGCAGGCGGCACGGCCACATTGGTCATGCATATTCTGCCCGGTATCGACGCACTAAGATCCTCGATGGGCCAGCCTCAATCGCTTTGGACCGATCGCTGCTCCGAAAAGTTCGTGGCAGAATTAACAAATTTCCGGGGAGAGGTCCGCGAAATTTACGCGGGCCACATTCATCGCGATGACTTCCGGATTCTCCCGGACCGGGAGGGAAAACCCCTGCTACCGATTCACGTTGTTCCTTCGATTAGCCCCGTCTATTTCAATAACCCGGCGGTGGAAATCGGCTGGTACGATAAGAGCAGCGGCGAGCTGCGGGATTACGCGCCCTTATATTTGGATCTCACCAAACCAACTCCCGCCTGGACGACGGAATACACATTTTCGCGGGCGTATGGGCGTCCACGGCCTAACCTTGCTGCACTGAAGGAGCTGAGCTTGGCGATTCACGAAGGCAATCCCCATTCCGGGGTGGGCGAAAAGTGGGCGAACTACTATGCGGTGGGAACAGGCCCGTTTCTGACTCCCGATAACTGGACAAATTATTCCTGTGCCCAAACCGAAATCACCCTTTCCCGCTTCACCCTGTGCAAACGCGCCGTAGCCAGCCCAAAGCCTTGACTCGTAGCTCGGGAAGATGTATCCATTTATGCTTTTCCGAGGGTGGGACGCCTAGGGACATTTAGCCCGAGGAGTCTTGAACCGCCCCGCGAATGGGCGCCTTGACGGACGGCGTCCCACTCTGCTGGAGGGGGTGCCCATACCCCTTCCGAGCAAAAATCTGACCTGGCGTTTTTCTCATCACTACTTTGCAAAGGCTGCCGAAGGGATAATATCCCGGCAACAAATTCGAGGCCCTCATGCTTGACGCATTACTTGTGCATCGCTTGCACTTTGCTTACACCGTCACCTTCCATTACTTGTTTCCTCAGCTCACCATGGGTTTGGCTTTGCTCATTGTGATTTTGAAAACGATGGCGCTGCGAAACGGCGACGAACATTACAACGAAGCCGCGCGATTCTGGGCGCACATCTTCGGCATCAACTTCGCTATGGGCGTGGTGACGGGAATCCCCATGGAATTTCAGTTCGGCACCAACTGGGCGCAGTTCTCCCGAGCCGCGGGCGGAGTGATTGGCCAGACCCTGGCCATGGAAGGCGTGTTCTCATTCTTCCTGGAATCAAGTTTCCTGGGGCTCTTCCTCTATGGCGAGAAACGCCTGGGTCCGAAGGGCCATTGGTGGGCTGCCTTCCTGGTCTTCCTGGGCTCGTGGATGTCGGGATACCTTATCGTTGCCACGGACGCCTGGATGCAACATCCGGTGGCTTACCATCTCGGTCCGCACGGCGAAATCATGCTGTCGAGCTTCTGGGGGCTGCTCTTGAATCCCTGGGCGCTCTGGCAATACGCGCACAACATGAGCGGCGCGGTCATCACCGGGGCGTTTGTCATGGCCGCCATTGGAGCATTTTATCTGCTGACAAAACAATTCCAGACTCATGCCAAAACCTTCGTGCGAGTGGGCGTGATCGCGGGCCTTGTGGCCACACTTTTGCAAATTATACCGACCGGCGACGCGCAAGGCCGCATGTTGGCGAATCACCAGCCGGTCACGCTGGCCGCGATGGAAGGCATGTTTGAAACCCAGCGCGGCGCGCCAATCGCCCTGATCGGCCAGCCCGATTTGCAAAACCGGCGTCTGGATAATCCGCTCGAAGTGCCGCGCGCGCTCAGCTTTCTTACCTACCGGCGATGGATGTCGGAAGTAAAGGGTCTGGATGCTTTCCCTCAGCACGACTGGCCCGACAATATTCCGCTGCTCTATTACAGCTACCATATCATGGTCGGGCTCGGCACCATCTTCATCGCCATCATGGTGCTGGCGGCGTGGAAGCTGCGTCGCGGGACGCTCTATGATTCGCGGGGCATGCTTTGGGCGTTGATGCTCTCGCTGCCGTTTCCTTACATCGCCAACACGGCAGGTTGGATGACCGCGGAATTCGGCCGCCAGCCGTGGCTGATCTACGGCCTTATGCGCACGGAAGCCGGCGTTTCACCGCAGGTTTCCTCGGGGAATGTTTGGTTTACCCTGCTTGGCTTTATGGGCATGTACACCGTGCTGAGCATCTTGTTTTTATTCTTGGTTTATCGAGTCATCGAGAAGGGGCCGCAGCACGCGTAAGAGCAGTAGACAGTAAGCAGAAGGCAGTAGGCCTGAAGTCTTGAGGAGATGCATTCATGCAAACGGTTTGGTTTTGCCTTATAGCCATCATGATCGCGATGTACGTGGTGCTGGACGGATTCGACCTCGGTGCCGGCGCCATCCATCTTTGGGTGGCAAGGGACCATGGAGAGCGGCAGCAAGTGATCCGCTCGATTGGCCCGGTTTGGGACGGCAACGAGGTCTGGCTGCTGGCGGCAGGGGGAACACTTTACTTTGCGTTCCCGGCTCTCTACGCCTCCAGCTTCAGCGGATTCTATTTGCCCCTGATGATCGTCCTGTGGCTGCTCATCTTGCGCGGCATCGCGGTGGAGTTCCGCGCGCACTTGACCAACGACGTCTGGCTGAAATTTTGGGACGTGGCCTTTGCCGGTTCCAGCCTGCTGCTTGCGGTTTTCTTCGGAGCGGCGCTCGGCAACGTCGTGCGCGGCGTGCCGTTGAACGATCAGGGTTATTTCTTTGAGGCCCTTTGGACCAACTTCCGCCTGGGGCCCAACGCCGGTGTGCTGGACTGGTACACGATTATTGTCGGGGTGACGGCTCTCGCAACGCTAGTGCTGCACGGCGCGCTGTGGGTTGCCCTGAAAACCGAAGGCGCCGTCCACGATCGCTCCCATCGTTTGGCGCGCAGCATCTGGTGGATCGTCTTGCTACTGACCATCGTACTCACTGCGATTACATTCAAAGTCCAGCCGGAGGTTCCTGCGAATCTCACCACTCACCCATGGGGATACGTCTTCCCCGCGCTGGCGCTATTCGGTTTGGTGGGGATGGCATGGTTCATGCGCAAGCATGACGAGCTGAAAAGTTTCCTCGCGTCGTGCGCGTACATCGTGGGTATGTTGACCAGCGTCGTCTTCGGATTGTATCCGCTCATTCTACCGGCCAGCACCAATCCTGCCTACTCGCTCACCGTCGACAATGCCAAGGCCGGAGACTATGGCCTGCGTATTGGTTTGGCGTGGTGGATTGTTGGCATGATCCTAGTTGGCGGTTACACATTTCACGTCTATCGAAGTTTTGCCGGGAAGGTAAAAATCGAGAACGCCGAAAGAGGGTACTGAGAATTCTTGGGTTTTTTTCCGCGCGCGTTAAACACCCGAAGTTGGCGCGGGGTACGGTTGGGTTCGGCAGCATCCTCCACCACCGGCTGGGACTCCATTGTGGATAGTTAGCTAATGAGCACCACAGTGGGCAAAAAGCCGATTCGGCAGGCGGACTAAATGTCGCTTTTTAGGCTCGCCTCCTGATCTTCCCCCCAATTGCCCGACAATTTTTCCCCTGACAATTTTTCCCCTTGACAATCTACAGGGCCCAGCGTAATTTCTCCTTGTCGAGCGTCTAGGGGAGGAATTCCGAGCGTCTCAGTCCATCGCCACAAGGCAGCTATGCCGCCCGTAGGGCCGGATTGAACAGCCTGTGACTCGCAATTTCACGGACCACTTAGAATCGGCGTGTTGCGGGGCAGTCGCAACCCAGAGGTAGGCCGCTATGAAACTCTTCCATCGTCTGCGCGCGCTATTCCGGAAAGAAAAACTAAACCAGCAGCTCTCCGACGAGGTGGCGTTCCACCTCGCGAAGCAAATCGAGCAGAACCTCGCGGCGGGACTGAGCCCGGAAGAAGCCCGTTACGCCGCTCTGCGCAAATTTGGCGGTGTCGAGCAAGTCAAGGAGGAGTGCCGCGACGTGCGCCGGGTGAATTACCTGGAGAACTTTCTTCAGGATGTCCGTTACGGTCTGCGGCAATTGCGCCGAAGCCCGGGTTTCACGGTGGTTACGGTTCTCACGTTGGCGCTGGGGATTGGAGCGAACACTGGGATTTTCAGTTTGATCGATGCCATAGTCTTGCGGCCTCTCCCCTATCCGCAAGCCGACCGCCTGCTAGCGCTTCAAGAGGCCAATCGGAAGGGAGACGAGTACTCGCTCTCATGGCTGGATTTTGTCGATTGGCGCGACCAAAGCCGGAGCTTCAGCGCCATGGCGGCCTTACAGGGCGGGACCGCGACCCTCACCGGCATGGGTGCAGCCGAGCGCCTGCAAGCGCTCAAGGTTTCGTCCCCTTTCTTTTCAGTTTTAGGAGTGCGCCCTCTCTTCGGGCGAGATTTCCGTGACTCCGATGACCGCCCCGGGGCAGCGCCGGTGGGGATGCTCTCCTACAGACTCTGGGCGCAACGGTTCGGCGGCGATCCTCATATTGTCGGCCGCACGATCGAGGTGGACGGAAATGCGGGGACGATAATAGGCGTTTTGCCTGCGGATTTCCGGTTCCTCTATTCCGCGGACATTTATTGGCCGATTGGAATCATTGCCAAGGATCAGGGCGGGCGAGGGAATCACCCGGGGATCCTGGCCATCGGCAAGCTGCGGCCGGAGGTATCGTTGGCGATGGCAAGGCGCGAAATGGCCGCGATTGCCGGCCGGCTCGAGCAGGCCTATCCAGCGTCGAATGACGACGTCCTCGCGAACCTGCGCCCGTTCGCTGAACTGGTCACCGCCCCGGCGCAAAGGACGCTGCTCACCCTCTGGGGCGCAGTCGGGTTTTTACTCCTGATCGCGTGCGCGAATGTGGCGAATTTGCTTCTCGCCCGAGCCGCCACTAGGGAACACGAAATGACCCTCCGTGTGGCTCTCGGCGCTCGACGCGGCCGCCTGATCCTGCAACTCCTCACCGAAAGTGGCTTATTGGCGTTGTGCGGGGCGGTGGCTGGGTGTGTTATTGCGACGGCTATTCTGCCCTTGGTATTACGCCTCTTGCCGATTGAGCTTCGCCACTATGTTCAAGTCGGAATCAATCTTAGAATCCTTGGATTCAGTCTCCTGCTGACCTTTTTAACCACAGTCCTGTTTGGCCTCATCCCCGCATACCGAATGTCGTTGGGTCAGCCCGACCTGACGCTGCGAAGCGGGATGCGAGCTTCAAGCGCCGGCCTTCAGAAACGATCGCTTCGCGGCTTCCTGGTCACGGCACAAATTGCTCTCGCGCTCGTGCTCCTGGCGGGGGCAGGGCTGCTGGTCAAGAGCCTGGTGCGGCTGGAAAGAGTAAATCCCGGCTTTCGCACGGAGCGTGTCCTGGCGGCTCGCTTGAGTCTTCCGCACACCGGGTATCCGCATACTCCCCAACAAACAGCATTCGTGGATCGGATGCTCGAAAGGTTTGATTCCATCCCAGGCGTTCTGAGCGCGAGCGGCTCATATTGTTTGCCGCTCGATGTGCATGGGTGTTGGTCGTCTGTATTCGTGATCGAGGGGCGGCCCGTTCCGCGGACGAAGGATTTGCCCAACGCGCATTTTAATGGTATCGAACCTGGCTATCTAAAGACGATGGGGATTCCGCTGATCCGCGGACGCGACTTTAGCGAGCAGGATGGTCCGGGCAGCCCCATGGTCGTCCTCGTCAACGAAGCCTTTGTCCGAGAGTTCTTCCCACACGAAGATCCGCTGGGCAAACGCATCAAGCAGGATTTTCCCGAGGGTAAGACTCCGTACGCCTCGATTGTGGGTGTGGTAGGAGACGTGAGGCGGGATCAGCTTGATCAGCCGGCGGCGGCGGAGGCGTTCGAGGCGCTCCGCCAAATGGGACCGGACTACATGAACCTCGTGGTGCGGACAGCCTTGCCGAATCCGCTCAGTGCCGTACCTACCCTACGGCGGGCGTTGGCTGAACTTGATCCGAATGTTCCGCTCTTCGACGTCCGAAGCATGAACTACTACGTTGCCGAGCAAGCAGCGGGGCGTCGTTTCCCCATGCTTTTGCTGGCCGCGTTCGCGGGAATAGCGCTGTTGCTAGCTGTCGTTGGGCTTTACGGCCTTCTGTCGTTCCTGGTCACGCAGCGCACGCATGAACTCGGCATCCGGCTTGCCCTCGGCGCGCATCGACGCGATATAACGGGAATGGTCATGAGTCAAGGTCTGCGGCTTGTCCTTGCGGGTCTCACGGTGGGCCTGGGCGGCGCCTGGGTGCTGACCCGATTCCTTGTTGCCTTGCTCTTCGCGACTCAACCTAACGATGCGTGGACGTTTGTGTGTGTTTCCTGCTTGCTCGCAGTGGTCGCCGCAATGGCATGCTGGCTGCCCGCCCGCCGAGCAGCCGCGGTCGATCCCATGGTGGCGCTGAGGTATGAATGATAGGTGACAGGTTACAGGTTACAGGTGACAGGGCAAGGAGTCCGGAGTCCGAGGTCCGGAGTCCGGCGTCAGAAGCTCGGTGCCCCGAGTCCCGAATCCCGTGTCCCGTGACCCGTATCCCGAGCTCACAAAGGATTGACGACACGCAGGAATTTGAATTCATGGAAACCGATATCGGCCGTGCGAATCTCCACCACGCCGTGCTCCCTCATGAGCGCCGCGATGTGAAGGTCGTGCAAGCGGTTGCCCGACATACGCGGGTATTCCCGGGTGAGGTCGCGCACGACCTCCGAGTGATGGTCCGTCTCCACCAGGATTCCAAACGAGGGCGACGATTGCAGGTTTTCGATGAAGGTCCAGCCATCGGCAAACGTCAGGGGATGGGCGAAAATCGAGCGATGAGTCACCACGCGCAGGAACTCGTAGACAATCGACCATGTGGCATACCAAGGCTCGCGGGAAGAACACCATTGGGTAAGCAGGCTTTGCATGCGGTGGCGACCGGGGAAGTTCTCGTTCGCCGCATAAATCAGAAGGTTGGTGTCAACAACGAACACCGTCACGCCTTCCTTCTTTTTGTGCCGTACAGCCGCTCGTCGCGCTCGGCGTCCAGAAGGTCAAACAGCGCTTCGCGATTGGCGACGTCGACCTTAGGAGGCCACCCCATTTTGAAGCTGGGCAGGGGCGGGAGGCGGACCGGTTTGGGCCGCTCGGTGAGCCCCTTGCGCAAAAGTTCGGCGGCCAAGGCAGAAAGCGTGGTGCCTCTCTTGGCGGCCTGCCGCTTCAATTCGTGGAAGACCGGATCGGGAATGATCAGAGTCGTCTTCATATGGAAAACCATACCATGGGTACGGAAAGATGGCAACCGGCCGGCTGCGAAAAGATGCGCGACAAAAACGTGTAAGCCGAGATCCCCCGGACGTAGCGCGGGCGTCTCGCCCGCTGGCGCGGGAGCGTCCCGCTCCCGCCCGGAACGCGCGGGCAGGATGCCCACGCCCCAGCGGGCGGGACGCCCACGCTACAACCTTCTCGTCCAGGTCGGCACGAGAAGCCTGGCTTTTAGCTGTTATACCACGCACGCCTTAGAAGGCAGTGATTATCAGCTTGGTGATGGTTATCAGAATGACATGTCAGGGGGACATGAGAGCATCGCTGAAAGGTTGGTGCTGGGAGGCGCCGCAGTGACCCAACCCTTCAAAGGGTCAAGAACCGTGGTGCGCCCTGGTGGGGTCAAGCACTACCAGGCGTTTAAAGCAGGATCGATAAAAGCCCCGATCGCGCGTCAGCAACCGGTCAGCCTGGGAATAGGCATGTGCCCCGATCAGAAAGTCCGCCGCCACGCGCGTTTTGAGGCCGCCTCGCGCCTGATACGCCTTCCAAGCGATTCCCGCGGCAAGAGACGCTTCGACGCTCAGAGCGCTGAACTCCAGGTGCAGGAGCTCCAGGGCGTTCTGAGCTGCCGCGGCAGAGGCGAACGAACCCGCAACCTCTGCCCACACGGCCTCGCAGGCCAGCAACTGGCCTTCGCGAAGGGCGGTGCGCAGGGCGTTGGCGGAAGCCGGGCCAAAAGTGGGATCGGCACCCAATACGTCCAACAAGACATTGCTATCCACGGCGGTGATCATCTTGGCTTCTCACTACCTCGAAGTTCTTCCATGATCTCGTCGGTCGAACGGCCAAGCTCCAGGATTCCGTACAGCTTGTCAATCGCGTCGTGGGGCCTTGCCTGCTTGGACATGACGAGACGTCCGCGCTCCTCCTTGACCTCCAGGACCTGGCCGACGCGGATTCCCAAGCGGACCCGCAGAGGCTTCGGAATGGTAATTTGCCCTTTTTCAGATACAGTCGTTTTCATACTCTTGGGTATGAATTCCTACTTGAAAAGTCAAATCAAGGCTTTATGGCGAGAGCCGGTGTGAGGTCTGAGGTGTCAGGTGTCAGGTGTCAGGTGTCAGGTGTCAGGTGTCAGGTGTCAGGTGTCAGGTGTCAGGTGTCAGGTGTCAGGTACTGTTTACCACGGTTTCGTTTCATGGAGATTTCGGAATCTTGAATTTTGAATCTTGAATCTCGAATCGATGTGGGGTCGCGATGAAATTCCTCCGTCGTCTGCGCGCGCTCTTTCGGAAAGAAGAACTGAACCAGCAGCTTTCCGACGAGCTGGCGTTCCACGTCGCGAAGCAAATGGAGCGGAACATCGCGGTGGGAATGAGCCCAGAGGCAGCCCGCTATGCCGCGCTGCGCAAATTCGGCAGTGTCGAGCAGGTCAAGGAAGAATGCCGCGACGCCTGGGGCGTGCGCTTCATTGACACTCTACTTCAGGACATCCGCTTCGGTCTGCGCATGCTGGCGAAGAATCCCGGCTCCATGGCCGCTGCGGTGTTGACGCTGGCGCTTGGCATCGGCGCGACCACCACGGTATTCAGCTGGATTGATGGCGTCCTACTCCACCCTCTGCCGGGCGTCGAGAAGCCCGACGAACTGCTATCGTTTGAGACCGTAGCGGCGAATGGCGAGTTCCTTACCACTTCCTATCCTGACTACCGCGATTACCGCGACCATCTAACCTCGCTGGCCGGCCTTTCCGCCACGCAGATCGAGCCACTGAGCGTAGGCGAGGAAGACCATGCCGAGCAGGTCTGGGGCGAATTCGTGTCAGGGAACTATTTCGCGGTGCTGGGGGTCAAGCCCGCCCTGGGACGCGCCTTTCTGCCGGAGGAGTACGGCGACAAACCGGGTGCGTTTCCGGTTGTGGTGATCAGTCATCGCTTATGGCGGAGACGATTCAACTCCGACCCCCAAGCTGTGGGCAAGACAATCCCGGTGAACCGGCAGGAACTGACCATCGTCGGCGTGGCGCCTCCGGATTTCCGCGGGACCATTGGCGGCCTGGCCTTCGACCTCTGGGTGCCGTTCATGATGCACCCGCAACTCCAGGGGGTGGGGGAATGGATGCTCCGCGACCGCCAGACGCGCCAGCTCGTCGTCATCGCGCGGATGAAACCCGGCGTGACGCTCGATCAGGCGCGGAGCGAAATTGCGGAACTCGCCCGCTACATGGCCAGGGCGGATGCCGATACGAACACCGGTATTAGCGCCACGGTTCTGCCAATATGGAAGTCACACTTCGGCGTGCAGGGCGCGCTTCTGGCTCCCCTTGGGACCCTGATGGCTGTGTGCTTTGTCGTGCTGGCGATCGTTTGCGTCAATGTCGCGAACCTGCTTCTGGCGCGCTTCACCGCCCAGCAGAGAGATTTCAGCGTTCGATTGGCGCTCGGGGCCGGACGCGTTCGGCTGGCGCGGCAGGTGCTCACCGAGAGCCTAGTCCTCGCTGCCGGCGGCGGCCTGGCGGGCATCGCCCTGACGATGTGGATGGGCGGGTCGCTCCAGTACCTGCTCCCACCCAGCCACTTTCCCTTCGCGCTGGACATTCATCTGAACAGCCACATGCTCGCCTTCACGGTGCTGCTGGGAGTTGCTACCGCGGTGCTCGCGGGGGTCGCTCCCGCCGTGCAGGCTACACGGGCTGATTTGAACGAGGGTCTGAAGGAAGGCGGCCGCACCGGCGCCGCCGGGCAGGCGCCGCATCGCTTGCGCGGGCTGCTGGTGATAGCGGAAGTCTCGCTGGCGCTGGTGGCCTTGGTGTGCGCGGGGCTCCTGGTGCGCAGCTTCCAAGCCACCCAGAGGGTCAATCCGGGATTCGACCCGGGCCACGTGCTGCTCTCGCGCTTCTTTATCAGCACGAGCGGTTACAACCTCGAACAGCGCAAACAGTTCTGCCTGCGGCTGCGTGAAAGGCTCGAATCGACGCCCGGCGTGACCGACGTTGCCTACTCTGACGTCGAGCCACTGGGGCCGCTGTCGGGTTGGTGGGAGGACATGCAGGTGGAAGGCTATGTGCCGGGCGAGAGCGAAAATATGAAGATTTACCGCAGCGTCGTCTCCCCCGGTTACTTCCGGCTGATGCGAATTCCACTTCTGGAGGGACGCGACTTCACCCAACAAGACGATGAGAAAGCGGCGCCGGTGCTGATCGTTAACCATTCATTCGCACGCCGGTTCCTTGCCGGACGCAACACCCTCGGGCAGCGAGTGCATGGCTGGGGCCAGTGGTTCACGGTGGTTGGGGTGGTGAAGGATAGTAAATATCTCAACCTCACCGAGGCCCCGCGTCCCTATTTTTACGTTGCCTTCCAGCAAGTGTATCGCGCCGACATGGGCTTGGCCGTCTATATTCGAACTGCCGGAGAGCCGAGCGCCGCGGCTGCCCTGGTGCGACGCGAGGTTCGGGGGATCGACCCTAACGTCACCGTTATTGACGCCATGCCGTTAGCGCAGCACGTCGTGCAGACACTTTACGCCGAAAAGATCGCAGCGGACTTGCTAAGCGTGCTCGGAACACTGGCTCTGCTGTTGGCGGCGGTGGGCCTCTACAGCGTGATGGCGTATGCGGTGACGCAGCGGACGCACGAAATCGGCATCCGCATGGCGCTCGGCGCCACGAGGAAAGACGTCCTGAAGCTCATCGTGGGCCAGGGGCTTGCCCTGACCCTCGTCGGGATCGGGGCAGGGCTGGTTGCCGCCTTGGCGCTCACCCGCCTTCTCGCGAGTTTTCTCTACGGCACCACAACAACTGACCCTACGACGTTTATCGGGGTCCCGGTCCTGCTGGCAAGTGTGGCCCTGCTGGCCAGCTACCTGCCCGCCCGCCGCGCCACCAAGGTCGATCCCATGGTGGCGCTGAGGCATGAGTAGGCTACAGATTACAGGGGACAGGTTACAGCAGTCCGGTGTCCGGTGTCGGTTGTCGGATGCTGGCCACCACAATATGGTTTCAGTGCGATTTCGTGATTCTGAATATCCGGTGTTGAATTGAAGTTTTTCGGAATCTTGAATCTTGAATCTCGAATTGATCCGCCCGTGACTCGCTGCCACGGGAGCAAAGGTACGTCATTATGAAAATCTACCGCCGTCTTCGCGCGGTGTTTCGGAAAGAGGAACTAAACCAGCAGCTCTCCGACGAGCTGGCATTCCACCTCGCGAAGCAGATCGACCAGAACATCGCGGCGGGAATGAGCCCAGATGAAGCCCGCTACGCCGCGTTGCGCAAATTCGGCGGCGTCGAGCAAGTCAAGGAAGAGTGCCGCGACGCCTGGGGGATGCGCTTCATCGACACACTGCTACAGGACATCCGCTATGGCTTGCGTATGCTGGCCAAGAACCCTGGCTTCACGGCCGTGGCGGTGGTCACGCTGGCGCTCGGCATCGGCGCGAACACGGCGATTTTTACCCTCATCAACGCCGTATTGCTTCAAAGCCTGCCCCTCAAGAACCCGGGGCAATTGGTATTATTCTACGACGGAGCCGCCACGGGGACTAACACCTCGAACGGCATTCCTAACGACATCTATTCCTACCCCGCTTGGGAGTATTTTCGCGACCACGATGAGTCCTTCGAGGGCCTATGTGCTTTCCGCCAGGAGTCTGACCGGTTGACCCTACAGATGGGTGCTTCGTCTGACCCGCAACGGCAGGAGCAAGTACGGGGGCATCTTGTCTCCGGGAGCTACTTCACAGTTCTGGGTGTCCAGGCCGCAGCCGGCCGATTGCTGACAGCTCAAGACGACATACCCACTGCACCTCCTGGCGCGGTCATCAGCTACGACTTCTGGCGCCGCCGCTTCAATCTCGACAGGTCGGTGATGGGCAAGACGGTTGACCTGAATGGGACCGTGTTCACCATCGTAGGAGTCACCCCGCGGGAGTTCTTTGGGGAGCGCGTTGGAACACCCCCGGACTTTTGGTTGCCGCTCTCCTGGCAGCCACAAGTATTGCAGCGTGGGTCTTGGCTCGCTACGCAGGATTTGTATTGGCTGAATCTGATGGGGAGACTCAAGCCCGGCGTGACGGCCGAGATCGCCCAGGCGAACCTGAACACGCAGCTTCATCAATACTACACGGCGCAGGCCGGCTCGCGGATCACCCCCGAGCGGCAGCGGCAAATCCAAAGTGCCCACATCCAACTGAAACCGGGTGCGCGGGGCATCTCCGTACTGAGGTTCGCTTACTCCGAGCCGCTGCACGTCCTCATGGCCGTCGTCGCGCTGGTGCTCTTGATCGCGTGCGCGAACGTCGCCACACTCATGCTGGCGCGCGCGTCAGCTCGCCGCCAGGAGTTGTTCGTGCGCTTGGCGCTGGGAGCAAGAAGAAGCCGCCTGGTTCGCCAACTGCTCACGGAAAGCGTCCTGCTGGCGCTTTTCGGCGCCCTGGCGGGAGCGGTCCTGGCAGGATGGGGCGTCCACCTTCTTGTCGCGATGCTTCCGCTAGCCTCGGTCGTCGAGGTCAAGCCTGACCTGCTGGTTTTAGGGTTCACGCTGGCGGTCTCTGTTCTCACCGGGGTTCTATTCGGACTCATGCCGGCACTCCGCTCCAGTAAAATGGGACTAACGGGCGGCGCTGCGGCGAGGTCGTCGGCCTCCAGCGGCGGGTCAACGTTCAAGCCCGCATACACCCTTGTGGTCTTGCAGGTGGCGCTTTCGTCCGTGCTGCTCGTGGGAGCCGCCTTGCTCACTCATAGCCTTCTCGATCTTGAACGCCAAGACCTGGGATTCAATTCTGAAAACGTGCTGCTGGTGAGTACAGGCTTTCGACTAGCAGGGGTCCCGCCTGCGGAATTGTTGCCGCTTTACCGGCAGATTCAGGAGCGGCTGAACAGCCTGCCCGGCGCGACTTCCGCCAGCATGGCGAGGTTCAGCCCAATCAGCGGTGGCATTTCATCAAATAACTTTTCTCTGGCAGGATACGAGCCACCTGCGGAAAAAGCCATGAATGTGTACAAGCTGGAGGTCGGACCGGGATTTTTCGAGACGCTAGGTGTTCCGCTGCTGCTGGGACATCCCTTCGGGCCGCAAGATACCCCTGCCTCCCCCTTTGTAGCCGTGGTCAACGAAACTTTCGTCCAGGAATATCTACCCAACCAAAATCCCATTGGGCGCCGTATGTCCATCGGCTCGCCCTTCAAAGCTCCTGGGGCCGAGATCATTGGGGTGGTGGCGGACTCGAAGTATTACAACCTGCGCGAAAAGCCGAAGCCCATGGCCTTCTTTTCCCTCTGGCAGGCAGGGGCCGACAAGCACCTGGACGCTTACGCGGGTGAATTGATGATTCGTACCTCCCGCGACCCCTCCGGGGCGATTGCCGAAGTGCGGCGAGTCCTCATCGAGACGGACAGCCGGCTTCCGATTCTGGGCGCCCAAACCCTTCATGACCAAATCTATGAATCGTTGAACCAGGAGCGGATGATCACGAAGTCATGCAGTTTCTTTGGGCTGCTTGCACTTGTGCTGGCCTGCATAGGTCTATACGGGACCATGGCCTACTCCGTGGCGCGAAGGACGAACGAAATCGGAATCCGCATGGCCTTGGGCGCCCAGCGCTCACGCGTACTTTGGTTGTTTCTGCGCGATTCCGTGGCCTTGGTCGCCTTGGGACTTACCCTCGGGCTCCCCCTGGCCATGAGCACCACACGCTGGATCAAAAGCCTTCTCTTTGGACTTCCCCCGGTCGACTGGTTGGCCTTTGGCGGCACCCTCGTCCTTATGGTAGCTGTTTCGGGACTCGCCTCCTATCTGCCCGCGCGCCGGGCAACGAAGGTCGATCCCATGGTGGCGCTGAGGTATGAATGATCAGGTTACAGGTGACAGGTGACAGGGCAGGGAGTCCGGAGTCCGGTGTCCGAAGTCCCGTGTCCCGTGTCCCGTGTCCCGTGTCCCATGTCCCGTGTCCCGTGTCCCGTG
>JBEKLF010000126.1:0-23355 GCA_050010335.1 Terriglobia bacterium | reverse complement strand
GGCCGACTCCTTCGCAAAGCCGGCCAACACCTGCCCGCCTCCGCTCCCAGCAAAAAGTCCATGCTCACCCAGTTGGGCTACTTCGAAAATAATGCGCCGCAGATGCGCTATGCCGAATATCGGGGGAAAAAGTTCTTTGTGGGCTCCGGGCTGGTCGAGGCAGGCTGCCGCACGGTAATCGCTGAGCGCCTTAAACAATCAGGAATGCGCTGGCCCGTAGCCGGAGCCAATGCCATCATTGCCCTGCGTTGTTGCATTCTCTCCGGTCGATTTGAAGACTTTTGGGCCTCTCGCTTCCCTTAGCCCCCACTTTTATCTCGTCCACCCGCCCGGCGGGGGCGCACAATGTAGAAGTGAAAGCCGATCCCTTGGACGTAGTGCGGGCGTCTCGCCCGCTGTGGCGAGAGCGTCCCGCTCCCGCCAAGAATGCGCGGGCAGGATGCCCACGCCCCAGCGGGCGAGACGCCCACGCTACGTCCAGGGGATTCCCGCTTTCACTTTTAAGTCGCACACCCTCGCCGCGGGAGCGGGGTAGCTTTGCTCTGACGTAACTCCTTCATTGCTCGAACCATCTCTTGTCCGCGCAGGAGCATCTCGAATATACTCCGGGCTTAGCCTTTCTGCTCGGGGGAGAGACAGGAGCCACTATGCAGTTCAGCAGGAGAGATTTCCTTTCAGTTACTGCCAGTACTCTCATCGCCAGAACCAACCTTCCGGCGGAGACGCGCATGTCCAGCCGCGAGCGTGTTGACCATGCCCTCGCAGGGCGTGACGTTGATCGCCCCCCGTTCAGTTTCTGGCACCATTTCGAGCTTCAGAAAGAGCCGCCGGAGCGTTTAGTCCAGGCAACTTTGGACTTCCACGCCAGGTTCAAAACCGATCTGGTGAAAGTCATGAGCGACTTTCCTTATCCCAAGCCGGAAGGTCAGTGGTACGGACTGCGGGAAGAAGCCAACCCTTTCCCCGCCCAGATCCAGGCGCTGAACTCTATCGGCCAGAGTCTCGGCCATCGGGCTTATTTCCTCGAAACCATCTTCAACCCCTGGAAAGTTGCCGAGAACCTGAGCTCCCCTCAGAAAATCATGCGGCTGAAGGAAGAGCAACCCCAGCGCCTGCTCGATGCGCTGGAGGTGATCACCAAGTCAGAAGCAAACCACGCGCGGCGGGCAGTCGAGGCGGGAGCGAGCGGCATTTTCCTCGCGATCGCCAACGCCCAGGACGGCATCCTTTCCCAGGACGACTACGCGAAATTCAGCGAGCCATTTGACCGGCGTATCCTCGAGGCCACGGCCCAGGCTCCCCTGAACACCCTGCATCTTCACGGCGACAAAGTCTACCTCGACCGCTTTTACAAGGGGTGGGCGGCGAGCGTGATCAATTATTCCGTCCAAGGAACGCAAGTGCCCATGAGTAACGTGCGCCAAAAATACAGCGGCGTACTCATGGGAGGGCTGGATGAGGTGTGCTTCCGGTCACTCTCCGCGGAGACCTTGCGTTCGCAGTATGAAAGCGCCCGGAAGGAAGCGGGTAAGCGCTTCATTCTCGCGCCGGGTTGCTCCGTACCGAATGACTCCACCGACGCCGAACTCTTGCGAGTCCCGCAGTTCCTCGGCTTGGTGTAGGGCCGGGCGGCGGAGCCGCAAAGGAAAGTCAAAAGGCAAAACGCAAAAGTCAAAAGGCAAAAGTGAAAGGACGCGCTCCGAAGGTTCGCTCAGAAGAACTGTAGGGAAACGTTCTTCCGCCTCTATTCGCGATTGTTCTCGCGCCGCGAAGAAAAGATTCACCACGGAGGCACAGAGGTCACGGAGAGGAGACGCAGATAAGAACAGCAGGCCAGCAGACTAGTGATCCGTCATCTCGATCCGCACAAGCTGAAGTGCTTTTCTCTGTGATCTTTGTGTCTCCGTGGTGAATCTTTTCTTTGCGGCACTTGACTTTTGCCTTTTGAATTTTGCGTTTTGCCTTTTGACTTGCGTTTGTGCGTCCGCCGCGCTGAGTTCCCCCCTTTAAATATGTACGGAAGACTTTCAGGCGTATAATACTGCCGCCGAATATCCCCCTCGCCCTTTTCGTCCAACCGATGACGGCACTGCGCATTAGTGTGATTGCAGGGCCCGTCGAATTCTTAAAGGAGTCTGCCATGAAAGGTAAACCGGAAGTGTTGAAAGTCTTGCAGGAAGCGCTGACTGATGAGTTAGGCGCGGTGCACGGGTACATCCTTCACGCCGAGATGTGCGAAAGCTGGGGTTACAAGGTGTTGGCAGGTGACACGACGAAGCGGGCGATTGAAGAAATGAAGCACGCCGAGAAATTGATTAGCCGCACTCTCTTTCTGGAGGGTGAGCCCGACGTGCAGTCGCTGCCGAAAATCCAGATTGGGAAGAATGTGGAAGAGCAGTTGTCGATTGGCCTGAAAGATGAGACGGGGGCAGTCGCGAGCTACAACGCCGCAGCCGCCGTATGCACCAAGGCCGGCGACAATGCCTCGGCGGAATTGCTGAAGGGCAACCTGGCGGACGAGGAGCGGCACGCCGATTACCTGGAGACGCAACTCAGCCTGATCAAGCAACTGGGCTTGGCGAATTACCTCGCTCAGAACCTGGCGGCGTAAACGGGGTGCGAGCGTAGGGCCGAACGGCATTCGGCCAAGGGTCAGCGCGGCCCATCTTATAGGGGTCTCGTGGATACCCTGGCGCGTCGGCCTTGCCGACAAGGACGGCAGGCGCGAGGCCCGCTCCTACAAGGCGTGTGCGGCTCCGCCGCGCTCCATGCTGCATAGTTGTCGCATCGGGATCCCGGGAGGGGCGCAGACCCGCCCTCAGCCCGGTTCAATGGAAAGTGATTGGGTTCTTATCTTCCGGCGGAAGGGATCACCAGGGTAACGTCGCGATCCAAACGCATGCCCACCAGCGAGCCGGCGGCGAGAGCAGCCTGTTTACCCTTGGGGAGAAACAGCGCCGTCATGATGCCCGCGGCCCCCAGGACAATGGAGGTTCCGATGCCGCCCACCGCCCCTATGGCTGCCGGGGCCAGGATCAGCGCAGCCTGCTCCTTGCGATTGGGGCCTTTGCCTTTCAGTTCCCCTTCCGGCCCGACGTTGGGGTCGCTGCCGCTTTCGCTGGAGAACACTTCGGTGAGAGACCCCAGGATTGCCACCTTCTGGCCGTTGGCAAGTTCCACGGTGTCGAAAACAATCGTGAGTAAACCGCCCTTGCCTTTGCGTCCCGCGCCCCGGGACTCACCCACGTGGCCATCAATGCGCACGCCCTTCGAAAGCACATCGCGGTCCTCGACGGCTACCGGATCGATGAGCGAACACATGATTCGGTCGCCCGGCTTGGAGGTGCTGGAATTAAGTGTGGTGTGCAACTGGAGTTTGAATTCCGTGCCTTCCGGGACCGTGATCTCGTCGACGTTGGGGTTTTCCTCCTGCTGCTGCGCGAACAGCGGCGCGATCATGCTGGCGATGAGCGAGCAAGCTACCAGTGATGCAAGGATCTTTGCCTTCATTCCTATTTCCCCCAAGTGTTGGCCGGCCGCCCCGTCGGAGTGAAGGGCCAGCGTCGAGTCCTTCATTTCATCATCAAAGGGCCAATGCAGTCAAAGACTAAATCAGGACAGGCCAAAAGGCCGGTCGTTGGTTCGATGCGGAATTCGCCTCAGAGTTTGGATGGAGTGGCGACGGAAGTATCCCACTGAGGACGGAAAATCGCTACCCGGTACGGAAGTGGGACGCGGTCCGCCAAGACGCCCAACGGGAGGGCAAGCACCGGCCAACTGACATTTTGTCCACTAGCCGATAAGAACCTGCGGTGTGCCAAACTGTCCGAACGCCGGGGCGAATTACCGGCGGGGAGGGCTTACTCCCGGGTTTCAGCGTGGTGGCGGACGTCAACGCCCTCGACCAGGAAGAGAACATCCTCGGCGATATTGGTGGCGTGGTCGGCAAGGCGCTCCAGGTTGCGCGCCACAAACATGAGGTTGATTCCTTGGCGAACCGTCTTGGGGTCGCGCTCCATGAAACCGATCAGCTCCTCGTAAACCGAGCCACACAGCTCGTCGACGGCGTCGTCAGAAACCAGCACGGTGCGGGCAAGCTCAGAGTCGCGCTTCACAAAAGCATCCAGGCTTTTGCGAATCATCGACTGGACGCGGGTGGCCATGGCGGGGATATCGATGAGGGGCTTGATCAGGGGCTCGTTCATCAAGGAAAGCGCACGCTCGACGATGTTGACCGCCAAATCCCCCATGCGTTCGAGGTCATTATTGATCTTAATGGCGGAGGTAAGAAAGCGCAGGTCGGTGGCCATGGGCTGCTGAAGGGCCAGCAGGCGGGTGGCGAGATCGTCGATATCGATCTCCATGCGGTTAATTTCCGACTCGTTGTGGAGAACCTTTTGCGCCTGCTGGGTATCTTTATCCGTAAGGCAGAGAATGCTGCGGTAGACGGAGTCCTCCACCAGGGCGCTCATCTCCAGCAGCCGGCTGCGCAAGTAATCTAATTCCTCAACAAAGTGGCGCAATGGTGAAATCCCCCCTTTTTGGAATCGGGTCATCCGCTGATCGGGTCGTCGGGTCATTTAAGGACGCTCGTGCATCCTTGGTTTGTTGCCCGCAGCAGATGAGGCTGCGAAACCAAAAGACAGAAGCCACTGACGACGGGCAATTGGGAGTTCTTCAATGGCTCGATGACCCGATGGCCAGATGACCCGATTCTACCTTTTTACCCAAACCTACCCGTAATATAATCCTCGGTCTCTTTGCGCGCCGGGGTCTTGAAGATGATCGCCGTCTTATTGAACTCAATCAAGCGGCCCATCAAGAAGAAGCCCGTGTAGTCGGCCGTGCGCGCCGCCTGTTGCATATTATGCGTCACAATGACCATGGTACAAATATCTTTTAGGTTGAAGAGCAGTTCTTCGATTTTCGCGGTGGCAATCGGATCGAGGGCCGAGCACGGCTCATCGAGCAGCAGCACTTCCGGTTCCACGGCTAAGGCGCGAGCGATGCACAGGCGCTGTTGTTGGCCTCCAGAAAGAGCATAGGCGGACTTATGGAGTTGGTCCTTGACTTCCTCCCAAAGCGCGGCCCGCTTGAGGCTTTTCTCCACCGCTTCGCTCAGAGAGCCTTTACCGGCCATTCCATTGATGCGCAGGCCGTAGGCGATATTATCGAAAATGGATTTGGGGAAGGGGTTGGGCTTTTGGAACACCATCCCCACCCTGCGCCGCAGGTTCACCACATCCAGAGCAAAGATGTCTTCGCCATCGAGAAGCACTTCGCCATCGGGACGCGCTTGCGGCACCGTTTCGTACATGCGATTAAGAATCCGCAGGAAGGTAGTTTTGCCGCAGCCGGAGGGGCCGATCAGCGCGGTAATGCGCCCGGTGGGAACCTGCAAGGCAATGGAGTGCAGCGCCTGCTTTCCCCCATAATAGAAATCCAAACCGGCCGCGCGCATCTTGATGTCGGCCGGCCAGGGAGTTACGGCTCCCGCCGCACGCTCGGTGGGGCGGGATTCTTCAGACGTCTTCATAGCCATAATCGGAACACTCGATGCAGAAGTCACGGCTCAAACCTTTTGTGAGGGCACGCCAAGGCGCGCCCCTACGCTCGACGAAAAGATATTCCCCGGGAAACGACGAGGCGCGCCCCAATATTGGCGAGCAAAACGAACCCCAAGAGAACCAGTCCTGCTGCCCAGGCTTGACGGTGCCAGTCGTCGTAAGCGCTGAGCGCATACTCGTAAATCATCACCGGCAAGGAGGCAATAGGCTGATTCCAGCCCGGACTCCAAAAGCGATTACCCAGCGCGGTAAATAGCAGCGGAGCGGTTTCCCCGGCCACGCGCGCCAGGGTCAGCATGATGCCGGTTACGATTCCGCGCATGGCCGCCGGCACGACCACCGTCGCTACGGTCTTCCACTTGCTCGTCCCCAGGGCCAGGGCGCCTTCCCGCAGCATAAGGGGAACCGCGCGCAGGGACTCCTCCGTGGTGCGCACGGCTATGGGGATCATCATCACCCCCAGCGCCATGCCGCCCGCGAAGGTGGAGAAGTGGTTCATGGGAATCACGATGATCGTGTAAGCGAAAATTCCAATCACAATCGACGGCACGCCGTTCAGCAAGTCCGTGGTGTAACGCACCAGGAAGGAAAAGGTCCTGCCCCCGAATTCCGCCAGGTATATCCCTCCCAGCAAGCCGATGGGGATGCCAATGATGGAAGCCAGCAGCAGAAGTTTGCCGCTGCCCACAATGGCATTGGCCATCCCACCGCCGGGTTCGCCCACCGGCGCCGGCAGTTGGGTGAAGAATGCCCAATTCAACGACTTACCGCCGTAATACACCAGATAACCCAGAATGACAAAGAGGACGGAAACCGTAAATAGGGCGCAGACACCTGTGAGGCTGAGCATGACCACGTTCGCGAATTTGCGCCAGACGGAGCGAAGGGACATAAGTGCAGGGGACAGGTTACAGGTTACAGGGGACAGGGAACAGGGAAGAGTGGACAATATCGACTGCTCGCTCTTCGTCATTCATTGTCCTTAGCATTCTTACGCCGCCCTTCCTCATTTCTTGATGAATTGAATCATCACGCGTGCCGGTCTTGGGGATGACAAGCCATCCCTTTTCGCGTCTCGTAGGGGCACCCCTACGTGACGCGAACTGCTCTCTTTCCCGTAAACTCTAATCTCCCTGTTCCCTATAACCTGTAACCTGTTACCTGCCTACCCCTGTGACGCTCCCTTTTGCGTGGTGGCGATAATTACCAAGCGCGCCAGACCGTTGATTACGATCGTCACCAGGAACAGGACCAGCCCCAACTCGATCAAGGCTTGCAAGTACAAATTACCCGTGGCTTCCGTGAACTCGTTGGCGATGACAGCGGCAATCGAATAAGCGGGGGCAAACAGCGAGGCGTTAATCTTGGGGTCATTGCCGATCACCATGGTCACCGCCATGGTTTCTCCCAGGGCGCGCGCCAAAGCCAGGAAGACCGAGGCCATAATTCCCACGCGCGCGAACGGCACTACCACTTGCCAGGTGGATTCCCATTTTGTGGCGCCAAGGCCCAGCGCCGCTTCGCGTTGCTCCACCGGCACTGCCAGCAGCACTTCCCGCGAGACAGAGATGATGTAGGGAACAATCATGATGGCCAGCACCACTCCACCCGCGAGCATGCTGACGCCGTATATCGGACCCTTGAAGAGCGGGAGAAATCCCAAAGTGTGCTTGAGAAACGGCATCACCACGGTGCGCAACACCGGAACCAGGATGAAGATTCCCACCACGCCGTAAATAACGCTGGGAATCGCCGCCAAAAGCTCAATGACAAAGGTCAGGTAATTGGATATCCGTGGGGGGGCAAGCTCGGATAAGAAGATGGCGGCGCCCACCCCCAGCGGCACGGCCAGCAGAAGCGCAAGGGCAGAGGATACCAACGTGCCATAAATGAACGGCAAAGCGCCGAAATCCCCGCTCACGGGATCCCAGGTTCTGCCGGTGAAAAACTCGAAACCAAACTTGTGGCGGGGCAGATTGCAATTGATGTAAAGCTGGTAGACTAACATTACCGTCACGACAATAATGCTGGCCGCGGCCAGCAGGGTGATCAGGTGTGCCACCTCATCCCCGTGCCGCAATTTCTTAATAAACTTGCGCGCACGCCAAGTAAAGCGCGCGTGGTCAGCCGCTGATGGAGGGTTCGCCATGCTAATGCTGTTCCAACCTTGATGTGCGGAAATGATCCTTGTAATAGCGGGAGGCGGTTCCCCCGGCTATTACCGGGTGCCCCTCCAGGGCACAAAAAAGCAACGCGATTTTCCGCCTAATTAATCAGTGAGATTGCTTTGGTTTCCTTGGCCACGACCTCTTTCGGGAGTTTCGCATAACTGAGCGCCTCCACCATTCCTTGACCGTCCTTCAGCATCCAGCGAAGGAAATCAACGATCGCTTTCTTCTTGGTGGGATCGTCAATCTTATTTGGCACCAACAGCCACGTGAAACTGGAGATGGGATAAGCGGCCTTTCCCGGGGCATTGGTGATGGAAACCCGGAAATCGTCGGGCATCGCCTTGGCCGCTCCTGCCGCCGCAGCAGTAACGCTGTCCAAGTTTGCCTTCACAAAAACCCCCGCAGCGTTTTTCACCTTGCCGTAGGGCATGTTGTTCTGGATCGCATAAATCAGCTCGACATACCCAATGGCGCCGGGCTGTTGCTTCACCAACCCCGAAACGCCCTCATTACCCTTCCCACCGAGTCCCACCGGCCAATTGACCGAAGTATTCTTCCCCACCTTGGTCTTCCACTCCTCGCTGATCTTGGAGAGATAATCAACCCAGATATAGGTTGTGCCGCTGCCGTCTGACCGGTGCACAACAACGATGTCGGTGTCCGGCAGCTTCACTCCCGGGTTGGCCCCCGCGATGGCCGGATCCTTCCAATTGGTGATCTTCCCGAGATAAATCCCGGCGAGTGCTTCCGGGGTGAAATTGAGTTCCTGGTTGACGCCGGGGATGTTGTAGGTCGGCACATCCGCCCCCAGCACTGTTGGGAAGTGCAGGACCTTGGTTTTGGCCTGACTAAGCTGGTCGTCCGTCATGGGGCCATCGGAAGCGCCGAAATCGACGGTCCCGGCGAGGACCTGCCGGATCCCACCGCCAGAACCGATCGATTGATAGTTGAAATCCAACTCCGGATGAAGCTTGTGGTACGCGTCAAACCATTTAGAATAAATCGGATACGGAAAGGTCGCGCCTGCTGCGTTGATCAACAAACTGGAAGCTGGCGGGGGTGCGGGAGCTGCTGAGGGCGTTTCAACAAATGCGCATACCCCCAGAGCAACCAACACCGCGCCTAGTACAACACTGGTGATCGAAGTTTTGAGTTTCATTTTTTTCCTCCACCGCTAGTTTCGGAATCGTGTGTTACGGCGGAATTAAGATAAGACATGATTATTCCTGGATTTAAGTCCCTAGCGGACATTCATTTTCTGCTAGTCATGTTACAGAGAGGTTAAACATCTGTTGCGAAGGGATAAAGCAGGATAGGACATTTTGGCAGGCGGCGCTGACTTTTCTTGGCCTTTCGCCGAAACCGGCCCCACTGGGATTGCCCCTTCAGGGATGAAATCGCTTGCATACTTGCATAATTCTAGTACAATCGAAATATGAAAAGTCGCCACGACTCATCATCTGTCACCCGCTATGCGGATATGTTTGCCGCCATGGGCGCCGAACCCCGGCTGCGCATCATGCAACTGCTGCTTACCGCTCATCCGCAGGGATTGGTAGTCGGCGACATCCAGGAGGAGTTGGAGATCCCTGCCTCCACGCTTTCGCATCACCTCGACAAGCTCAAGAATGAGGAATTAGTCAAGGTCAGGCGGGACGGCACATTCCTCTGGTACATGGCGAACCTGGAAGCATTGCAGGAGGTCATGAACTTTTTGTATGCGGAGTGCTGCACCCGGAACAAGGCCATCGACCCCGGCGACCTCGTCGCAATCGGGCCGGCCTCGGGAGCTGGCACGGAAAGGAAAAACAAATGACTGAACAAAGTATCAAGGAAGTGGTGAAAGAGAGGTACGGACAGGCGGCATTGCGTGTGATCAAGGGGGGCAGTACCTGCTGCGGCGCGGCGCCGGCGGCGGAAGGCTGTTCCGACCCGATCACTTCGAACCTTTACGACGGCAGCCAAACCAGCCAAATCCCGGAAGAAGCCCTAATGGCCTCCCTGGGTTGCGGAAACCCGACGGCTCTGGCTGAACTGAAACCTGGCGAGACCGTTCTCGACTTGGGGTCGGGCGGTGGTATTGACGTCCTGCTTTCGGCGAAGCGCGTGGGTCCCTTGGGAAAGGCTTACGGCCTGGATATGACCGATGAGATGCTGGCGCTGGCTCGCGACAACCAGCGGAAAGCCGGCGTTGAGAACGTGGAGTTCCTGAAGGGCGAAATCGAAAACATTCCGTTGCCCAACAATTCCGTGGACGTGATCATCTCGAATTGCGTCATCAATCTTTCGGCTGACAAGGATCGGGTGTTGCAGGAAGCCTATCGCGTGCTTAAGCCCGGCGGAAGGTTCGCCGTCTCCGACATTGTGGTGCGCGGGGAGGTTCCCGCCGACATTCGACGCAGCGTGGAGCTCTGGGTCGGTTGCATGGCGGGGGCGCTCGAGGAAAACGAGTACCTGGCGAAGCTCGCCCGGGCGGGGTTTGAAGTGGTCACTATGGAACCGACGCGAATTTACCGCGTTGAGGACGCACGAGAACAGCTTTCCAACAGTGGGATCGACGTGGACGCAATTGCGCCGTTGGTGGACGGCAAATTCATGAGCGCCTTCGTGCGGGCGAAGAAGCCGGACTAGGGGCTGGATGCCGGGGACTGGGTGCTGGGAAAGACCTGCAGGATACTCCCCCAGAACCCAGCCCCCAGAACCCGGCACGAAAGGGTAGAACCATGTCAGAACACCTGACGCGCAAGCTTTCATTTCTTGACCGGTATCTTACGGTTTGGATATTCCTCGCCATGGCCCTCGGCGTGGCCTCCGGCTATTTTTTGCCGACCGTCGTTCGGGCGATTACCACCTTTCAGGTAGGTACTACCTCCATCCCCATTGCCGCCGGTTTGATTCTGATGATGTACCCGCCCCTGGCAAAAGTTCGGTATGAGGAACTAGGCGAGGTCTTCCGGAACAAACGTGTCCTGGTCCTCTCCTTGCTGCAAAACTGGGTTATCGGACCCGTCTTGATGTTTTTGCTTGCCGTTACTTTCCTGCGGCATTATCCCGAATACATGGTTGGTCTCATTATGATCGGCTTGGCGCGGTGCATCGCCATGGTAATTGTGTGGAACGAACTCGCCAAGGGAGACACCGAATACGCCGCAGGACTGGTGGCCTTCAATTCCGTTTTCCAGGTGCTATTCTATTCCGTCTACGCGTGGTTCTTCATCACCCTGTTGCCGTCGTGGGTCGGTTTGAAGGGGACGATCGTCGATGTTTCCATGAAGCAGATCGCCCAGAGCGTCTTCTTCTACCTCGGCATACCTTTTCTGGCAGGAATGCTCACCCGCTTCACCCTGGTTCGCTCGCAGGGGCGGGAATGGTACGAAAAGAAGTTTGTGCCCCGCATCAGCCCGCTCACGCTGGTGGCTTTACTTTTCACGATTGTGGTGATGTTTTCACTGAAGGGGCAATACATCATTCAACTGCCATTGGACGTGTTGCGCATTGCGCTTCCTCTCTTGATCTACTTCGTGGTGATGTTCCTCGTCTCGTTTTACATGGGCAAGAAGCTGGGCGCGGACTACTCCAAGACCGCCACGCTTTCCTTTACGGCGGCGAGCAATAACTTTGAGCTGGCCATTGCGGTGGCGGTGGCGGTTTTTGGAATTCACTCGGGTGCGGCCTTCGCGGCCGTGATCGGTCCGCTGGTGGAAGTTCCGGTTTTGATCGGATTGGTGGGAGTCTCTCTCCGATTTCAGCGGTTTTTCTCCCCACCAGGTCCCGCGCTGGTGGGCGAAGCAAAATTGGTGCGGGGATAGTGAATAACGTCTCTGAATAGTACGGGGCGATTGCCACCGTCAGAAGGACATGAAGGGGGGAGCCATGATCAAGCAAAAAGTGATGTTCGTTTGTACTGAGAACTCCAGCCGCAGCCAAATGGCGGAGGGATTCTTGCGGCATCTGGCCGGAGACCACTTCGATGTCTTTAGCGGGGGAGCCCAACCCACAGAACTCAACCCTGCGGCGGTGGAAGTAATGAAGGAAATCGGCATCGATATCTCCGGTCAACACTCCAAAGATGTAGCGCAGTTCTTGGGACAACGGTTCCATTACATCATCAGGGTTTGCGATAAGGTGAGAGAGAAGTGCCCGGTTCTACCCGGCGCAGTTTGGTACCTTGATTGGAGCTTTGAGGATCCTGCCGCAGCACCGGGTACGGCGGCTGAAAAGTTAGCTGTATTCCGTCGTGTTCGCGACCAGATCGAGCGAAAGATCGAAGAGTTTGTGGTGCAAGAGGCACCGCCCCGAGAGCACTCGTGAATGGGCTGCTGAAATCCATTATCGCTGCCTGCGTATTATCAGCTTGGATGGGGCTGCCAAGCTGCACGCCGAAGTTCGACTCGGACATGTCCTTGCAGCAAGAAGCCAATGAACTCCAACAACGAACCATTCCATCTGGTTCGCGCCTTGTCAGCCAACATCCGCTTAGTCGTCAAGGGTGGGGGGCAAACGCCAGTTGGGAATTTGATTCAAAATACGCTCCCGACTCCTACCATCGCTGGGTGACCAGCAAGCTACGACCCGATTATCGAGTGGGCGAGACGGCCAATTCGGGTCTTCGATTCAGCAAGTATGCGCACGGAGATGAGGAGACGCTTTCCCTGGAGACGGCATCGTCCTCCGGGACGCTGCATGTTGCCGTCAAGCTAGAGATTTACCCAGACTAAGGAGATTTTCGCAGAGAACGGCGGGGAGGGAAATGACCCTGAATCTCGCGAATTTGAAGGGTGTTAAGCCATGCGAGTTCTGATCCTCTGTACAGGAAACTCCGCGCGGAGCCAGATGGCGGAAGGGTTGCTTCGACACGATGGAGGTGCGGCGTTTGAGGTTGCGAGCGCCGGCACCAAACCCAGCCACGTACGGCCAGAGGCCATTGCCGCGATGCGCGAAATCGGGATCGACATCTCGGGCCATTGGTCGAAATCCGTGGATGAGTTCGCGGGGCAGGCGTTCGACTATGTGATTACCGTCTGCGACAACGCCAAGGAGAGTTGCCCAATCTTTCCAGCCACCACGAAGCGCATCCATTGGAGCCTGGAGGACCCCGCCGCTGTCCAGGGTTCGGAAGAGCAGAGGCTGGCGGAATTCCGCCGCGCGCGCGACCAACTGCAATCACTCCTTCGAAATTTCGTGGAAGAGAGCCGATGACCTGAGAAATCCGGGGCACATCCTAGTCCTTAGGGTCAGGACTCGTCGCCAGCCGTGAAGAAATGGTTGTTCCTGCCATTCAGCTCAAGAAGGGATTCACGGCGCGGACGGTGCCGTAGAGGCGATGAGGCTGGAAGTCTTCCGATAGCAGTTCGGAAAGGCCATAGCATTCCGCATAAGCCCACAAGTGCGCGTCATACCAGGAAAGGTGGTAGGCCGCGGCCCCCCGCAGGGCCGTGCGCACCAGGGCTTCGTTGGGATACAACACTATGAACTGGGTAAGCAATTCTTCTGCTTCACGATACGCCGCAGAGGGGGACATTAGAGGTGCCTTGCCGCCTCGCGATCGCGTTGCGACGGCTACGAATTCCAAAATGGCTTGGTGTGGAAGTCGTATCGAGCCTTCCGCCAAGCCCCGTCTCAACAGTTTCGTGGCGATGGCCTGTTTCCTTGGGGACGAGGGGTCGAAGCGGTAGAGGAGGATGTTCGTATCAACGAGAGCGGCCACGGGTGTAGAGGTCCTCACGTCTCCAGCCGCGCTCGATTTCACGGGGTTTGGGTGGGCGCTCGGCTGGAATCTCGACTTCCTCAGCCTCGGCCTCGCGGCGTCGCTGGCGCGCCGTGGCTTGGTCGAATAACTTCAGGCGCTCTTCTACGCTGCGGAGATGGGCTCGGCTGCGCCGGGATTTTGCTGGAATGACCCGGATGACATCGCCGGCAGCGGTCCAGTCGAGCTGATCGCCAGGCTTGATGCCATACACGTCCGCAATAACCTTGGGTACAGTCAATTGCAGCTTGGAAGTTACTTTTGCCATATTCTTATTGTAATGATAAAGTTTGCAGCCGGCAATCAGGCAAACACCAAGCGGCCTTTGGGGGCGGGGACGGGCCGGTCGAGTTCTTCGGCGGTTTCGATCCACTCCTGGATGACCACTTCCACGTTGGCAAGGGCTTCCCGGTATGTTTTGCCGTCGGCGGCGCAGCCGGGAAGTTCCGGCACCTCGGCGATGAATGCCTTCTCTTCCTCACTCCAATAGATGATCACTTCGTATTTAGGCATCTGCATCGCCTCCCAACTTGTATTTCAGTATAACATGCCGAACTTGTTTCACCTGATAGGCCTTGGCTTTGCCGAGGAAAAGCCGCGGACCTAAAAAACAGGTCCGCACTACACCAACTCACACGCCAAAACCCTTTTGCATTTCCATGCGGCGTGTGTTTCCATGCTCCATTCAGATGTTCAATTAGGGCGAGGAGGAGTTCATGAACGTTACTCGATATCAGGTCAAGCGGAAACTCATTGTCGCGATTCCCGCCGCACTCTTGCTGCTCACGCCGATTTGGTTGGCGCCGCAAGGTCAGGAAAACCCGACCACCGCAGTCCCACAGGCCGACACCTGCGTGATCGATCCGGACGGCACGGCACACATCACCCGCGTGATCCCCGTACCGAAAACGATCAGCCCGGAGGCGCAGAAATTCATCTCGATGCCCGCGCGGCCGGGTCCGGACCCCACGCTTGCCCAAAGGCGCTCCGGCACCGACCTTTTCCGCATTGGCCGGGCAAAAGAAGCGCAGCAGCTCTTTCCGGTGGAGATTAAAGAGCAGACGGTGGGTGGGGTCCGGTGCGACATCATCACGCCGCTCAACCCCCCTGCCGCCAAGCACGACCGCGTGCTCATCAACGTGCACGGTGGCGGGTTCAACAGCGACTCGGGATCGCTCGTCGAGGGAATTCCCATTGCCAACCTGACCGCCACCACCGTGGTGTCCGTTTACTACCGCCTGGCGCCGGAATTCCCGTTCCCCGCCGCCGTGGATGATACCGAGGCGGTATACAAGGAATTGCTGAAGACGCATAAGCCGGAAAAAATCGGGTTGTTCGGCACCTCGGCGGGCGCCATCCTTACTGCCGAAGTCGCGGCGAGGCTGCGGCGTGACGGCCTGCCGCTCCCGGGTGTTCTGGGCATCTTCTCCGGTACCGGCGACATGAGCCGGGCGGGAGACACCCAAGCTTTCTACAATGTGCGCGGGCTCGCCGGAAATCTGGTTCCTCCGACGGCGACGCCGCACAATTCTGAATACATCGGCTCGACCGACCCTAAAGACCCCGTGCTGTCACCGATCTTCGCCGATTTGAAGGGATTTCCACCAACCCTGTTCGTCACCAGCACGCGCGACTTGCTGCTCAGCGGCACTTCCGATCTGCACCGCGCTTTCCTGCGCGCCGGCGTGGGTGCCGAACTCGTGGTGTTTGAGGCGCTGCCCCACGCCTTTTGGTATGACTATCATTTACCCGAGACACGGGAAGCACTCGACATCATGGCCCGATTTCTTGATAAGAATCTTGGAGGGCAGTAGTGGGTGAATCTGTCACTCCAAGGCGGCCAGCAGCAGTGAAGCTTTTTGCGCCAATTTCAGGGCGCGCGGAAGATCGCCGCTCGCCACTGCACGCGTGGCCTCGGTATAGAATGTGCGCGCATCTTCAAGCGTTTTCCGGTTGTTAGCAGAAAGCTGCGCGCCATTCAACCGGGCAAGACGCTGCTGGATATCTTGATCCAACTTCTGGAACTGGTTGTGGAGTTCCGTCTCCTGCGCAGTACTTTGGCGCGGTTCGAGGGCGGGAACTTCCGTGGACGGGGTTTCGGGGGTTCCCTGCGGGGAAGTTTCATCGGGCTCGGTGGCCGTTTCGGGGTGCGCCGGGCGCCGTGTCCGCTTTTGGGTCGTGGGTTCTTCCGTGGTCTGAGCTGGCGAAGTCTCTGCGGGTTCAGGCTCGGGCGGGGGGGCAGGCTCCTCGATCACCAGGACCTGCTGTTCCGCGGGGGCTGCCGCTGCCGGGGCGGCCTGCACCGTTGCCTGCGGGGCCTGCGCCGGCACGTACACAACCATGCTCTTGGAGGCTTGGCGTTTTGGACATCCGCCAATCCAGAGCAACAGAGCGCAAAGCGATGAAATAGATCCCCGCCGCAGCATCTTGATAATTCTATCACTACCGGCCGGTCAAGATGAAGCTCGCCGGCGGGATTTCGTTCTTGTGGCATGGCCATCCTGGCCATGACTTCGCACGGGCAGGATGCCCGCGCCACACCAGGCGATGCCTGGTGTTTTTGACCAAGAGCTAATTGATTAAAGCGGACTATCCCCTTGGTATCGATTATTGACGGTTGAAGTGGGCGCCCTGATAATTGCCGTGTTAGGGGCGTCCGATTGCCTCTCGAACGGCCATAATTGAATTAGCCGCAACTTGCGTCGGGTCTTAGGTCATTCCACTTACAGGGCTATCGCCATCAAAAAAGGAGTTTGGTCATATGGGCAAGCATGTGAGGCGTATTGGTGTCAGCGCGGCGGTCATCCTGTTGTTCACGGCAGCGCTGAGTGCCCAAGAGACTACGGCGAGTCTTCGCGGCGCCGTCTTGGACCCTAGCGGCGCGCGGGTGCCGAAGGCTACGGTCACGGCTATTCAGGATGAAACTGGATTCACGCGCAGCGGTGGAAGCGATGCGGCGGGCGATTACTTGCTCGTGCTGCTGCCGATTGGCCACTACCGGTTGGAGGTTACGGCGCAGGGTTTTCGTAAGTACGTACAAGAAGGCATCAGCTTAAGTGTTGACCAGGTCGCTCAGGTGCCCGTGCACCTTGAGGTGGGGCTGCCGCAGCAGACCGTGCAGGTCAAAGCGGATGCGGGGCTCCTCGAGACCACCAACGACCTGGGTGAGACTGTACACGATAGCGAGATTGTCGATTTGCCGCTGAACGGCCGCAATTTCTCGCAGCTTGGCCTTTTGCTCCCCGGCACCGCGCCCCTCACGCAAGGTTTGCAGTTGGCCGGGGGCTCCATGCGTGGCGGCCAGTCGTATGCCGTGAACGGCATGCGGCCGGAGTCCAACGAATTCCTGGTGGACGGCGCGGAGAACTACAACTCCATCAATGCCGGATTCGTTCTAAAGCCTCCCCCCGACGCCATTGCGGAGTTCCGCATTTTAACGAACACGGCTTCCGCCGAATTCGGCCACAACGCCGGTTCCAGCACCAACATCGTGACGCGCTCAGGATCGAACCAGATTCACGGCGATGTGTACGATTTCCTGCGGAACGACGCGGTGGATGCCCGTAATTTCTTTTCCACGAGCGTGGACCCCTTGAAGCAAAACCAGTTTGGGGGCACGCTGGGCGGCCCGCTCCGGCGCGATAAGACTTTCCTGTTTGGTTTTTACGAAGGTTTTCGCAACCGCCAGGGGGAAACGCAATTGACAACCGTCCCCACCGCCGCCGAGCGCCAGGGGGACTTTTCCGCGGAGTGCTCCAGTTATACACCTCAAGGATTCTGCACCGATCCCACCGGAACACAGTTGGTGAACGTGTTCGCGTCGCCGCCGCAGCCTCTCCCCTTCAACCAACTTCCTCCGGGCGCGATCAGTTCAATTTCGAAGAATTTGCTGGCTTTCTATCCGCCGCCCAATGAGCCCAACTACGGTCCGAATGCGTATGGCGCCACGCAGGAGTTGCAGAACACCTCGGACCAGTTCGGCCTTCGACTTGACCACTACCTCTCCTCGCGTGATACGATTTCTTTCCACTACCTCTTCAACAACGGTTCGCAATTGGACCCGCTATCCATTGCCGGCGCCAATGTGCCCGGTTTTCCCGTGGGAGAAGATTTTCGCGCTCAGAACGCCGCCCTGGAAGAAACCCACTCGTTTACACCGTCAATCGTGAACGTCCTCCGGTTTTCGTTCCTGCGCGATAAATTCCTATTTGGCGAAGCTACGAACCATACAGCGGTCTCCTCGCTGGGGTTCCAATATCCCCCCACGTACGCAAGCCAAGCGGGGCCCCCTTTCGTTGAAGTCGGGGGCTATGCTTCGGTCGGCAATCCCATCACCGGGCCGGCAGACGACTATCAAAACACTTATTCGTTGACAGATTCACTGGCCTGGGTTCGCGGGAGGCATGAACTGAAGTTTGGCGGCGAGTATCAACGCGACCAACTGAATACGCTTTTGGGCATTGCCTCGAACGGATTTTTCGTTTTTGCCCCTGTTCCCATCATAGGGGATGCTTTAGCAGACTTCCTGATCGGGCAGCCCGTGGTTTTCCTGCAAGGCGGAGGCCAGCTCCCACGCGGCATGCGCGCAAGTAATTTCAACCTCTACGCGCAGGACAGTTACAAGGCCACATCGCGCCTGACCCTCAATATCGGGCTGCGTTACGAGCTGCCCCAGCCCTACAGCGAGATCCACAACCAGGACGCGTTGTTTATGCCCAATGCGCAGTCGACGATCCAGCCGACCGCTCCACTAGGCTTGCTTTATCCGGGTGACGCGGGGGTGGGGCCGGGTTTAATTCCCAGGGAATACCGCGCCTTTGCTCCGCGCATCGGTTTCGCTTGGGATCCGACCGGAAAGGGGCAGTGGGCGGTACGAGCCGCCTACGGCATCTTCTATGACCCCTATTACAACGGTGAAGGCGGTCCCCTGCAAGCGCCGGAAAGCGCTCCACCCTGGTTCAAGACGATTCAGGAATCGTTTCCTTCCAACTTCGCGGACCCGCTGCCGTCTGGATCCAACCCGTTTGCGCCCAACTTTGCAGGAGGGCCCCAATCGCTGACCCTGCTCACGCTCGATTCGCATTTACAGGTGCCCTACGCGCAGGATTGGAACTTTACGGTGGAGCACTCCTTTGGGCAGGGATGGTTGCTGGAGGTGGGATACGTTGGCACCAAAGGCACCAAGTTGCCGCGTTTCATCGAAAGCAATCCGCCCACACTCTGCTCAACTTTGCCGCTCGCTCAGCAATCCTCCTGCCTCAGTGGCGAACAGCAAAACGTCAATGCTTACCGTCCGTATTCGGGCTGCGATCCGACGAACCCCGAACTTTGCAATTACGGGTCTATCGGCCTGATTTCTGGCGTCACCAACTCCAATTACAACTCGCTTCAAACCAGCCTGCGTAAGCGCCTGATTTATGGTATGGCGTTCCTCGCTTCCTATACCTATTCCAAGTCGCTGGACGACGTTTCAAGTTTCAATATCTCGGGGTCCGCTCCCACACTCGTCGCGGGCGAGAATGACCTTGCGCAGAATCCTCGTGATCTGGAGGCGGAGTATGGCCGCTCGCTCTTCGATGCCCGGCAGCGGTTGGTCTTCAGCTATCAGTGGCTGCTACCCTTCTGGAAGGATTCGCACATCTGGTATAAGAGCTTGCTGGGCAATTGGCAGATGAACGGCATATTTTCGGCCTCGACAGGAACACCATTTACCGTTTATGACTCGAGCGACCCGTCTCTCCAAGGACAATCCCCCGAGATCTCGGGGTTTGTCGGCGACCGCCCGAATCTGGTCGGAAATCCCAACAACGGCCCCAGAACCGCGAGCGAATGGTTCAACACCCAGGCGTTTCAGCAGAACACCCAACTCGGGACCTTCGGTAATGCCGGCCGAAATATCGTGCAAGCAGCGGGCCTCTCCCAATGGGACTTCGGGGTCTCCAAGAATTTTCGCCTGGCGGAGTCCGCGACGTTGCAGTTCCGCGGAGAGTTTTTCAACATCCTGAACCGGGTGAACTTTGGCGTGCCAAATGATGACATCAGCTCACCCACCTTCGGCCAGGTTGAGTCGGCGGCGGCGCCGCGACAGATTCAATTCGCGCTGAAGCTTTTGTTCTAGCGGAAAGACCAAGTGTAGCGCGTCAAGTTTCTGGAGAGGAGGCAACTTTATGATCAATCCAAAGAAGCTCGTATGGGGAATCACGCTGGCTCTTTTCCTGGCGTCGGGCTTGCAAATGGCCCGGGCCGAGAGCCAGCCTGAAACAATCAAAGGCTACGTCCTGGATTCCGCATGCGCCTTTACGAAGGGTTTGAAGAAACCAATAAGCGCGGAGTGCGCCACGGCCTGCGCCAAGGCGGGGTCACCGCTGGTGATTCTGACGGACAATGGGACGATTTATTGGCCGATTTCCGACGCCACTCCCGCCCAAGGCCAGAACGACCGGCTGATGGAGTTCGCGGCTAAACGGGTGGTCGTCACCGGCAAAGTTTATCAACGGGCCGGCTCGCGCGCGGTTGTCATCGCAACGATCCAAGCGGAAAAGTAAGCAGGATTTGATTGTGCAATCGGTGCGCGACCCGGAAGTCTATCGTGCCATCGGCACGAAGACCGCGAAAGAGGATTTTCTAAAATCCGGTGGCGAGGAGCCGATTGGGTAAGCTCGATTGTGGATACCCTGGCAATGCCCGAAGTTACCCGCAATACCCCGGAGTTCCGAGCATGACCTGGTAAGCGACATTTTGTACCACGGAGTTCTGAGTCCATGCCTCACATCAAACTTTCGGACGAATTGCCCGGAATTGTTGGCCTGTTTGCGTTTCGACCTGAAACCGCCAAGCCCCTTCGTGCCCTGGCGGAGGTCCTGCTGCGTGGGCCCAGCACACTCACGCCCGGAGAGCGCGAGCTCATCGCCACTTATGTTTCTTCCCGGAACGACTGCCACTTTTGCCTGACCAGCCACGGCGCGGCGGCGGCGCACCATTTTGGCGGCAACGAACAACTGATTGTGGACGTTAAGCAAAACTTCGAGGTTGCGCGCGTTTCCGCCAAGTTGAAGGCTTTGCTGGCCATTGCCGGCAAGGTCCAGCAGGGCGGTAAAAATGTCACGCCGGCCGACGTCGAGCGAGCGCGGCAGCAGGGCGCGACGGATTTGGAGATTCACGACACGGTCCTGATTGCCGCGGCCTTCTGTATGTACAACCGCTATGTGGACGGCCTGGGAACCTGGGCGCCCCACGATCCCCACTTGTACCGGCAGATGGGCGCCGGGATGGCAGAAAAGGGTTACATCAAAGCGGACCCGCCGCCTGCCAAAGTAGGAACCACCGCGGCATAAATGACGGAGGGCCTCATGCCTTACATTACGCTGCCCGAAGGCTTACCGGGAATTCGCGGCCCCATGGCGTTTCGTCCTGAGACCGCGAAGCCGTTGAACGAACTCGTGGAAGTCCTGCTGCGGGGACCGAGCACCCTCACGCCGGGTGAGCGTGAGCTGATCGCCACGTATGTTTCCTCGCAGAACGACTGCTTTTTCTGCCAGAGCATTCACGGCGCGGTTGCCGCATACCATCTTGGCGGCAATGAAAAGCTGGTGCTCGACGTGAAGCAGAACTACCAGGGCGCGGAAGTCTCCGGCAAACTCAAGGCGCTGTTGGCGATTGCGGGCAAGGTGCAGCAATCCGGCAAGCAGGTCAACAAGGAAGACATCGAACGCGCCCGGCGGGAGGGCGCAACCGATTTGGAGATTCACGATACGGTCCTGATTGCCGCCGCTTTTTGCATGTACAACCGCTACGTGGATGGCCTCGCAACGTGGCAGCCGGACGATCCGGAAATGTACCGGGCACGCGGCGCCAAGACCGCCCAAGAAGGGTACGGCAGGACGCCCTGACGGCAGGGGCTAGGTCGGGCGATGTTTGGCGCGGCGGGCCGGAAGAGCAAGTCAAAAGTCAAAAGGCAAAAGTGCGCTATCTCTCGCCAGCAGCGCGAACAGTTTCCAGCGACTGCCAGCCGACAACTGCCGACCGACAACCGACAACTGACCACTGACAACCTCTTCGAGGTGAAATCATGGACGCGCATGACTCAAAGATGAAGCCGATGTTTCTCCCCGAGGTTGAGAATCATCCGCAACCCGGCGGGCGTGGTGACATGATCCGTCTGATGCGGGACTCGGGCAAGGAGTACCCGAAGATCTGGCACTTGTTTGCTTTTCGTCCCGAGGCAACCGACCACCTGGGCAGCTTCACGCAGGAGGTCATGCGCGGGGAATCCCCGCTCAGCCCCGGCCAGCGCGAGCTGATCGCCGCTTTCACCTCTTCCGGCAATCACTGTCCGTTTTGAGCGAAGTATCACGCCGCAGTTGCGGCGGAATTGCTGGGCAGTGAAGAGCTGGTGCGCGGCGCGATCGACGATCTGGAAAGTTCCGCGCTGCCCGAGAAGGACAAAGCTCTGCTGCGCTTTGTTACCAAGGTAAATCATCGCGCCTGGGAAATTACCGCGGACGACATGCAGCCCCTCCACGCTGCCGGCTGGACGGACGAAGCGATCTATAACGCCGTCACGGTCTGCGCGTTATTCAATTTCTACAATCGATGGATTGACGCCACGGGCGTACACGCCATGTCGGAAGAGGCGCATCGGGAATTCGGGAAGCGAACCGCGAGGCATGGTTATATCCCCAAATGACGAGCTCGCCGCGCGCGCCAGCGAGTCCGATCGCGGGTATTACGGTTGGCGCGTGGTGCTGGCGGCGAGCCTCGGCGTGATGGTGGGGTTCGGTTCGCTGTTCTTCGCCCAGACCCTGATCAGCCGGGCGGGTTGGCGTGCGGCATATCTCGGCCTGGGCGGCCTTGCTTTGCTCGTGGGACTGCCGCTCACGTGGCGATACGTGCACGAGCGCGCCCCTGAGCATCACCCGCGCAACTCTGCTGCGCCACTTGGCATGACCTAGCGACAAGGCCTGCGCACTTTTCAGTTTTGGATTATCGTCGCCGTGCTCTTTGTGAGTTCGGTGAGCATGAATGGAACGATCACGCAGTTAACAACCGTGGAAGACGGTCCGGCAAAGGAGGCAGGCGGCGCTCCTATAGTGAATATTGATTCCATGGTCGCCGCCGCGCGCGGGGAAAGAAAATGACCAAGGAAGTCATCGCGATTATTGAGGGCCGGGAAATGGGGCGGGTGGCGCGCGCCAACACGGGAAGATTGTCTTTCGCCTACAACGAACAGTGGCGCCACTCTCCAGATGCTTGACCCCGACGCTCTCGCCCATCGCGTGGATGATCTCGCCCGGCAATTAGGCGATCATGTTTTCCAGGTTAAACAGCGCATGACAAGTGAGGGCCTCACTCATCCCATCATCGCGCGTCTGGCAGATGCCCTCAGAGCCCGATCCCTCGCCTGCCGGCAAATCCTCCAACCGACATAGCCGGGGCGTGCGTCTCCGCCTGCGCCCCCCTCGAGCTCAGTTTGCAACGGGGACAACAAGATCATGAGAAGATAAATTCGTAGCGCGGACCCCTGTTTTTGGGGTCCGCGGCTCTTCCCATACAAATACCGCAAATCCTGAGGACGGACGCCTGCCCCCAAGTTCGGGAGCGAGAGTCTTGGAGCCTGTCGGAGATAGATTTCGGTGTACGTAGAATCAACAACTTAGCGAGATTCAAGTGTCTGTAAGTTGTTGATTCTTCGTTGGCGAACTGTTATCTCCGACACACTCCTAGCGAAGAACCGCTGACCTCAAGAGTTGAGGTCTGATTGGATAACGGCATCGGCTCCAATCCGGTAGACTTGGAAGTGCTCAACGACCAAGGCGAGCCGGGAAAGGAGCCGAAGCCATGCAGCATTTTATCGGATGTGACGTGCACACGC
>JBEKLF010000125.1:0-23463 GCA_050010335.1 Terriglobia bacterium | reverse complement strand
CAGGCCCGCCTGTCAACCGACGCCCGAAATCCTCCTCGTGCATGTCGGGCAGCCTCCCAACTCCCAAAATCAATCGCCATTCTGTTCCGCTCCCCCTTAGTTAGAACAAATTTACCGTGGGGGCTAACCGGTGCGGATTGACACATCTCATGCCGTCTGATAAATTTAGGAATTGTTATCTTGAAAATCGCACTTATTGAGAAAGCTAAGGTATTTTCCGGAATAGTTCTTGCCGCCCTGCTTCTGGCCACGCCGGGATGCTTGGTGCGGAAGGTGACGCACGTCCATACCCCGGGCCAAACCATTCCAGCACACGATGCGAGTCTCGCCGAACTCGTAGCCAAGATTGATGCCTGGAGCGACGCCATCCACACTCTGACCGCCACGGTTGACTTGGAGCCCACGGCGGGGTCGGTTTATTCCGGAGTTATCAAGGAATACCATGATGTAAAGGGCTTCGTTTTGCTGCAAAGGCCCTCTACCATCCGCTTGCTGGGGCAAGCGCCGGTAGTCCGGACGAACATTTTTGACATGGTTTCAAACGGCGAGGAATTCCGCTTGTACATTCCCATCAAGGGGAAATTCATTATCGGCAAGACCGCGTTCCAACATCCCGCCAAGAACGCGCTCGAGAATCTTCGTCCTCAGCACATTTTACAAGCACTGATCGTTCCCCCGATCGACCCGAACACCGAGTACACATCTCGGGTAAAGGTCGACCACCGCGCCGAAGGCAAGCGTTTCTACGTGGTCAGCATCGTTGCGCCGACTGGGGACCGGCACGTGATTCTACGACGCACGATGTGGTTTGACCGCGCCGACTTGGAGCTGGCGCGGGTTCAATTCTGGGAACCGGATGGCACTTGCACCGAGGATGTTCTGTACTCCAAGTACCAGGATTTTCAGGGTATCCACTATCCGACCCACATCGAATTGAGCAGGCCTGAGGATGACTACGAAGTCACCATCACCATTGAAAAGGCCACGTTTAATCAGTCCATCGCGCCGGAAAAATTCGACCTGCAAATACCCGAGGGGGCGGAATTGATCGACCTAAGCGCGGCAAAGCCCGAGGAACACCCAAGTGATAAATAAGTTGATCATTTCCAATGTCCTGCATCGGCCCGTACGCACCGCGGTGAGCGTGTTGGCCGTGGCCATTGAAGTCGCAATGGTCGTTCTGGTGGTGGGTCTTTGCCATGGGATGGTTAACGATAGCGCCCACCGGGTGGAAGGGGTAGGCGCCGACATCCTAGTGCGGCCCCCCGGTTCTTCCTTCATGATGGGGATGGGGGAAGCCCCCATGCCCATCAAGATCGGTGATCGTCTACGGGAATTACCGCGCGTGCTCGCTGTGGCGCCCACCGTCGTTCACGTCAACGCCGTACAGTCGCTGGACCTTATTTATGGCATTGACCTGGCCAGTTTCAATGCCGTTTCTGGCGGTTTTGTTTATCACTCGGGTGGGCCCTTCCAGGCACCGTACGACATCCTGGTGGACGACATCTATGCCAATGCCCATCACTCCAAAGTGGGACAAACCATCAATCTGCTGAACCATGATTTCCGCATCGCCGGGATCGTGGAACATGGCAAAGCCGCGCGCCGGTTCATTCCGCTGGCCACGCTCCAGGATTTGATGGGTGCACAGGACAAAGCCACGACGTTCTTCATCAAGTGCACTGACCCCGCCTACACCCAACAAACTACCGATGCCATTAAGACATTGCTGCCGACCTATACCATCCTGCCGATGAAAGAATACATGGATCTAATGACTTCCAATAATCTTCCCCTCCTGAACTACTTTATTAGCGTTATGATTGGCCTCGCGGTGGGGATCGGGTTCCTGGTCATTTTCCTTTCGATGTACACCACCATCACCGAACGCACGCGGGAGATCGGCATTTTGAAGTCGCTGGGGGCGTCGAAAACGTATATCATCTCCGTCATTCTAAGAGAAGCGGTGCTTCTAACTGCGGTTGGCATCATCGCCGGGATCATCGGTTCGGTGATTATGCGAAAATTACTGATAGGCATCTTCCCCACGCTGCCCGTCGAACTGAACTGGGATTGGAGACTTTACGCTGCCGGCTTGGCGTTGATCGGGAGTATCGTGGGATCCTTCTACCCCGCTCTGCGGGCAGCCCAGCTTGACCCGGTGGATGCCCTCGCGTACGAGTAACCCCCCCGGACTGGGGAACGTCTGCACTTATAGAGACCCGAATGTCAGTATCCCCGGTCATTCACCATGCGCCGCAACCAGCCGAGGGAGAACGTAAGGATTACGTGGAACCCATTATCTGCACCAAAGCTCTGAAGAAGATATACCGCTTCGGCAAAGTCGATGTGCCGGCGCTGCGAGGCGTGGACTTGGTGGTCCAGGAGGGCGAGTTCGTGGCGGTGGTGGGCCCTTCGGGATGCGGTAAGTCCACTTTGCTGCATATCTTGGGGGGCTTAACCGGCCCCACGGGTGGTCAAGTTTGTGTTGATGGCAACGACTTTCGACTAATGTCCGACTCCGACCGTACGCGCTTTCGCCGGCATAAGATCGGGTTCGTTTTCCAGCGCTTCAACCTGTTGCCCACCCTCTCGGCGCGCGACAACATCGCCATTGCCCAGCACATTCAGGGCAACGGATTCAACCCGCATCGTTTCGAGACTGTTACCCGCATGCTGGGGATCGAGGGGAAACTGAATCACCGCCCCTTTGCCCTTTCCGGTGGCGAGCAACAGCGCGTTGCGATTGCCCGCGCCGTAATTTGCGAACCCAAAATCCTGCTGGCCGACGAACCCACCGGCAATCTGGACACAGAGAACTCCCAGGTGGTGCTCGACATGCTGCGCGAACTTAACCGCACTTTCCGCCAGACCATTCTGATGATCACTCACAACCCTGAGGCTGCCGGCGTCGCCGACCGGATCATCCGCATGCGTGACGGGCGAATTATTTCAGATTGATTCTTGCCGCGTTTCTGGCTATTTTCCCAGGTTACGACCTATGTCCTCACCCACAGATATTCGCGAACGCGCCCTCCCGCACCCGACGACACGGCAAGGTGAGTCTTCCCTGCGCAAGGTGGGGTCTAAAATCAGACTCGTGGTCACACGCAGCATTTTCTGGTCCTACGAACGCGGGAGTTGGCAGTACGACGTGATCGTGCTGGCGATCCTGGCCTTTATCTTCCTTTCCCCGCGCGCCTGGTTCAACGATCGCCCCACTCTGCAATTGACGGACTTGCGCCATCAGCAGGGCATCGTCGAGATGGGCCGCGTCAATAAGGACGTGCGGTACCTGGTGGATGCCCGATTGGTGGATTCACTCGGTCAGAAACCTGAGGACGCCATCCCCCTGATCCTCCAGCAACATCTGCAAAAGGCCTTCACTGTGAAATCCATCGATGCGGTTCGGGACCGCCATCAGGTCATTCTGGGCTATACTGTAATGGTAGAGGAATAACTCAGCCGTCGGCGGGATTTCGCTTCACAGGCCCAATCGGCCGGACGGGTTTGCGATTTTATGCGAGACATTCTCAAAACCTGGTTGCGCGTGCTGCTGGCCGGCGCCCTAGCCTTGGCACTTGCCCCGCCCGCCAGTCCGCGCAGGGGCAAACACCCTACCGATCTCACGGAGATTCTCTCGGATATGAATGAGGCATCCAAACGCCTGAAAACTGTTTCCGCCAACCTGGAGTACACCAAAGTCACCGTGCTGGTTGACGATAAATCAACAGAATCAGGCCAGTTCTTCTACCGCAAGGGCAAGACGACGGAAATTCGCATTGACATCCAAAAGCCGGATACCAAGGTACTTCTCTTCGAAAAGAACAAAGGCGAAATGTACTTTCCCAAGATCAACCAGATTCAGGAATACGACCTGGCACAAAAAAGCGATCTGGTGCAGCAATTCTTGCTCTTGGGTTTCGGCACCGATACCAATGAACTGAAGAAGGCCCATAATATAACGTACGTTAAGGAAGAAGACTTGGAAGGCGACACTACAGTGCTGCTGGAACTCTTACCCCGCAGGGGCTCCTCCGCCGCGCAGATTACTAAGATCCAACTCTGGGTTAATGAAGAATCGTGGCTGCCTGCACAGCAAGAATTTTTCCAGCCGGGTGGCGATTACCTCATCGCGCACTATTCCGGGGTGAAGGTGAATCGGGTTCTCCCCGGCTCCACCTTTGAATTGAATGCTCCCGCTAACGCCAAACACGTTAAGATGAATTGACGGCTGACCGTCCGCACTAGGTAGGGTCAGTTTTCGAGCGCTAAAACTATCCCCCAAAAGAAATTCAGTTAGCTTGGATACCCACGAACATCAGAACCCCGTGCTTTCTCATGGCGGAAGGAGGTTTGGACCTTGCGTGCGGCAAGAACTTACGATGCGGCGGTGATCGGGGCGGGAGTCTTCGGCGCGTGGACGGGATACCGCCTGCAACGCCGCGGACGCCGCACAATCATGATCGATTCCTACGGCCCGTCGAACAGTCGCTCCAGTTCCGGGGGAGAATCGCGTATCATCCGCATGGGTTATGGGAGCGATGAAATCTACACCCGATGGGCCATCCGCGCTTTAAGCCAATGGAAAGATTTCTTTCAAAGGACCGGCGACCAACTGTTCCATTCCACCGGCGTGCTGTGGCTGGCCAAAGAGGGCGACCCCTACGTTAAGTCAAGCTGGACACTTTGGTGAAGGCCGGAGTGAAAACCGAAAAGCTCTCCCGCCTGGACTTGCAAAGACGGTTTCCGCAAATCGCTCTGGAAGAACTGGCCTGGGGGCTTTATGAGCCGGAAAGCGGTGTATTGATGGCGCGGCGAGCGGTGCAGACAGTGGTGCCGGAGGCGCTTAAATCGGGCGCTGATTACCTTCAATGCGCTATTCATGCGCCGGCCGGGGGTGGCCAACTTCGCTCCGTGATAACCCCAAATGGCGAGGCCATCCGCGCCGGGGTTTTTGTGTTTGCTTGCGGCCCGTGGTTGCCAAAAGTCTTTCCCGACTTGTTGGGGAGCCGCATTTTTCCAACTCGCCAGGAGGTTTTTTTCTTTGGAGCCCCACCCGGTGATTTGCGCTTTCAGCCGCCTGCTCTTCCCGCCTGGTTGGCAATGGGCGAGGAGGTCTATGGCCTGCCGGATCTGGAGAATCGCGGCGTCAAGATCGCCTGCGACCGGCATGGACCCGCCATTGATCCTGACATCGCTGACCGCGTCGCTAGCCCGGAATCTCTGACCGCAATGCGCGACTACCTGAGCCGCCGCTTCCCTGCCTTGCGGAACGCGCCTCTGCTGGAGTCACGCGTGTGTCAGTATGAAAACACCTCGAACGGCGACTTCCTGATCGACCGCCACCCGGATTCTTCCAATGTATGGCTGGTCGGGGGAGGATCAGGGCACGGGTTCAAACACGGGCCGGCGCTGGGAGAGTATGTGACCACGCGTATCCTGGAAGGCGGCCCGGTGGATGCTCGGTTCTCATTGGCCACCAAGGCCACCATCCAGAAGAGGGCGGTGTATTAGCCGGCACTCAGCCCAATACGAAATGCCTGCGGCTTTATCATCCCTTCCGCTTCGCCTGATCGGCAACCGCTTGCGCAGCGCGGGCAACGGCCTCGGGGTCACCCAGATAGTAGTGGCGCAGAGGCTTCAAATTATCGTCCAGCTCGTAGACCAAGGGGATTCCTGTGGGAATATTCAACCCCACAATTTCCGCTTCCGATACGTTATCCAGGTACTTCACCAGCCCGCGCAGGCTGTTGCCATGAGCTGCAATGATAACCCTCTTGCCCGAACGAACGACGGGGGCGATGGTTTCATGCCAGTACGGCAGCGTGCGTGCTACGGTGTCTTTAAGGCACTCGTTCAGCGGCAAATCCGCGGCGCTCAAGCCCGCGTAACGCGGATCCTTGCCCGGGTAGCGGTCATCATCGCGCGTGAGCGGCGGCGGCTGGATATCATAGCTGCGCCGCCAGATTTTCACCTGCGCCTCACCGTATTTCTCCGCCGTTTGCGCCTTATTCAATCCTTGCAGCGCGCCGTAGTGGCGCTCGTTCAATCGCCAGGTGTTGTGGATCGGAATATACATCTGGTCCATTTCTTCCAGCGCCACCCACAGGGTTTTGATAGCGCGCTTCAGCACTGAGGTATAGGCCACATCAAAAACGAAACCGTCTTTGCGAAGCTGGCGGCCTCCCTCGACAGCTTCCTGAAGGCCCTTTTCACTGAGCCCTACATCCGTCCAGCCGGTAAAAAGATTCTCTTTGTTCCAAACACTTTCTCCGTGCCGCAGCAGCACAAGCTTAAACATGAATGCGTCTCCTTTAATTGTCGTCCTCGCCGGAATCCGAGCCGGATATTATAAGCGGAATCAGAAGGCATGGGCGAAGAGTTGGGGTGGTTCGTTATTTCCGCAAGCGTTTTGATATTGAGCCCCAGGGCGGGTTAGGAGTGGGATGTGGTCCGGCAGGGAGCCCATTGGCGAGGCGGTTTTTTGGAGTCGGACATTTTGGCGACAGCCGCAGGGAGAGTCGCTGGGTCGTACGGCGCGCTTTCAAACGAGGAACCCTACAAAAAGTCCGTGCTCTCGATGTTTCCAGGGCCTACCAGGGCTTCGGACTTAATGACGCCTACGTCGCGCTCGCCCCACGCCCACCCCATGTCATCGTTCGTAAGTCACTTCAGTCTTGCGTACTCTGTTTCAGCTTGTTTAAGGATCGGGATTTCGGGGTCGGCGTCTTTCCACAGGGTGAGGAAATCCTGATAGGCTGTCTTGTATGATTCAGTGCAAAAAGTGCGCGAAGTGCCGGCAGGTAATTGAACTGGACCGACGTATCCTCCGGGAATCGCTTTTCCAGATCGTTCGCGAGCGTTTGAGACCGGGCAGAATCCCCTGCGAGGGCCAGGGCAAAAGCCGCGCCATACTCCACATCCCGGCCCTTCGAAAGCTCAAGTGCCGCCGTCAATCTTTGCCGGGTTTCGGGCGGATTCCCGAAAAACGCATTCCACATTGCTGCGCCTGCTTCGTACCTCTTTTCCGCTGGCCTGCCTGCTGAGCCAAATCCGCGGCGCGGCGTGACATCTCCCTTGCGTGTTGCAAGCGGCCGAAACTGGCCGCAAACCCGCAGTGAGACGGGCGAACCCATTGCTCCACCACTGCCTGCACGGGAATAAGGCACCTTTACGCGTAGGTCGTCCATGTGTCGCCCACTTGACGTGAAGGCGACTTCAGGCCGAATCCGATCGCCGCACAATCGGTCACGCAAAAACCTTTGGTAGGATGGGGATTTCTCAGCACTCAGGCGCACCGACTGCTCAACCGTGGGTCGAAAGAGCGGTCTTCCCTTACGTCGCGAAGACGAGAGTCTGGCCTCGCGGTTACGCATGGGGGCGATTGTCTTCGTTCGCGAAGCCCCCTTCATAGGGCGAGCAGGATCGCAGTGGCCACAGATTAACGGGGACCTTCGCCTCAGGAAGCCTCGTTGGTTGAGGGCCGGAGTCCGTTGAGAACTGAAGCCTGTGAAAAACGGGGGCTGGACAACCTCGAGGGTCACGGTTGCGCCATGGGGAGTTTGATCTCGACTTCGAGTCCTTTGGGCGACCGGTTGTGGCAATGGACAGCACCACCGCAGGCTTCGATGCAGGTTCGCACAATCGCCAAGCCCAGACCCACGCCCCCTGTTTCCCGCTGGCGCGCATCTTCCGGGCGATAAAAGGGTTTGAATACCGCTTCGAGCTCGGCCTCGGGAATGCCCGGGCCCTGGTCGGCGACGGAGATGAGAATCGTGCGGCCCGTATCCTGCGCCGAGATCACGATGGGGCCGCAGTCCCCCGCGTAACGAATGGCGTTGCGCACCATATTGGCGAGTGCGCGAAAGAGGTATTCGGGATAAGCCATGACTTCCGCGTGCTCATCCACATGGGTTTCAATCTGCGCGCCTTCGCTCCCTTCCCGCTCGAGAACTCGCCGAACCGTCTCCGCCACATTCACGCGGGTCAATGGTGTGGTCGTGTTATGGAGTTGCGCCCGGGAGAAAAGGAGCAATTCGTTCACGAGTCCTGACATGTGCTCCATTTCTTCCTGTACACCTTCGACATACTCCCTCTGATTAGGCTGCGCTCGCTGGTCGAGAATTCCCAGTGAGACCTGAATCCGCGCGATGGGAGAGCAGAGTTCGTGGGCGATGTCACTCAAAAACCGCCGTTGGCCATGCACAAAACCGGAAAGGCGTTCCGCCATGCGATTGATGGCTTCACTTAATTGGCCGAGTTCGTCGCGGCGATGGAGGGCAAGCCGGGTTTCAAGTTTGCCTTCGGCAATCGCTCCGGTGGCGGCGGTGAGTTGGGAAACGGAGTGCGTCAAGCCTCGAATCAGGGGCAGCCAGCAGGCGCCAGAAACCAGAATGACCACGATGGCCGCCGCCAGCCAGGGCGTGTAGTCGAAGAAAAAGGGATTCGTCCACAGCGACGGGAACGTCCACACCAGCGTGGTCTCCTCAGCCTTCATCGTGGATCGATCGAAAATGGGAACGTGAACGCCTACCCAATAGCGAGTGGGTGGACTGGTCTGGACCAGGAACGCAGGAAATGGTGGGGGCGCCGGTGCGCGGGTGGGAGAGGATTGCCAACTGCCGCCACCGGGAGGGTTGGGGGCCGGAGCAACATGCACATCGCCAATGCCGGGCTCGCCCTTCGAAGGCCAAATACCTTCCGCGGGGCCCATGCCTGGAGGCTCCATGGGCGGACCCTTATCGTGGCGGACTTTTTCGAGCACGTCCGGCGGCAAAGTGACCGAGGGCCCTGCTATTTGGATTCCCTGCCTATCGAAGAGGCAAGCAGAAGCGTGCGTCGTGGAAGTGTAGCCCGCCAGCAAGCGGTCCCAATCCTTCCGGTCAGTGTCCGGCAATTGCAGAGCGATGAGCCGCGAGAGAGCCAGAATGCGGTCGCGCCCCGGAGAGAGCAGAAGCGAGCCCAGGTCAAGACGGTACTGAACGCGGACAAAGACGGCAAAAACCAGCACCAGCAGGAAGACGTTCAAGAAGGAAAGCAACAGAATCTTGACGGAGATGGAAATGCGCGCTTTCATGCCAGCCCTTCTGACTCCGGCTTGCGCAGCATGTAACCCGCGCTACGCACCGTGATAATGAAGCGGGGCGATTTGGAATCGTCGCCGAGCTTTTTGCGCAGAGACGAAATGTGCACGTCAATCGACCGATCGAAGACATCAAAATTCCGGTCCGCAACTTCATTCAGGAGCTGTTCTCGCGATCTGACCCGGCCCGCCGCCTTGGCCAACGACATCAGGAGATCAAATTCGACAGCCGTCAACGGCAGGACTTGACCGCTAAGGACGGCGCGGCGCGCCTCCGGGTCAAGGCGCAGTTCGCCCACCACCACCTCCGGCTCGCGGGATTCCCCCTGCGCGCGCGTAACGCTCGAACGCCGAATGGTGGCGCGCAGCCGGGCCAGTAATTCCCGGGTCGAAAACGTCTTGGGCAAGTAATCGTCCGCGCCGAGTTCGAGGCCCACAATGCGGTCGGGTTCCTCGCCGCGCCCCGTCAGCATCAGCACCGGCACGTTGGACTTGGCGCGCAGGTTGCGAAGCACGTCAAAGCCGTTCATCCCCGGCAGCATCACGTCGAGAATGACCGCGGAAAACTGCCTTTTGGCCGCCGCCTCAAGACCTTCCGGCCCCGTATGCGCAGCGGTCACTTCATACCCGAGGGGCTCCAGGTAGTCGCGAATCAGGCGGCAAAGCTTCACGTCATCATCCACGATCAGAATTGGAACGAGCGAGTCTGCGGGATTGTCACTTCGAGCCGGCATAGTCAACCTGCGGGCATTTTAGCACCGGGATGTAAGCGCCCCGGCCGGTTTTTACCATAGCTTAACAATTCTCCTCTTTGCACACACATTGCCTTTACGTGGGGGGATTCAAATGGACTTGTACAAAGGAGGTTCGACCAATGAAACCAGCTATTGCCAGTCTCGCACTCGCAACCTTGTTTTGCGGGCACGCTCTGTTCCGAAAAACTCTTCTGACCTTTGCCGCTCCCGGCCAAGGCTCGCCCTCTTCCATGATGAACCCGCCCGCAGAGGGCCCTCCGCGCATGTTACCTGGTGGGGAAAGAAAATGGTGGGAGGATCCCGAACTCGTCCAGAAACTCCATCTCAGCGATGATCAAATCCAGAAGATCAGGAAAATCACCCAGGCTCAGCAAATCTCTCAGTTCGACCTGCGCGCCGACCTGGAAAAACAAGAGACCACTCTGCGGTTCCAAATGGAAGCGGAGCCGCCCGACGAAGCGCAGGTGCTCACCCAAATCGACAAGGTAACTCAGGCGCGAGCGCGGCTGGAAAAGTCCGAAGTGGAAATGTTGCTGGCCGTGCGGCGTGTCCTGACGACCGAACAAGCAAAATTGGTTCGTGACATGCAGCGCCACGCCGGACCCCCAGCGCCAGGGTTTGGGCCGCCCGACGGAGGACCAGAAGGGCCTCCGGAAGGAGGACATGGTGCGCCTCCCAGCGGCCCTCCCGAGCCACCTCCCAACGGTAATGCAGATTGAAAGACCCATTTGTGACTGCCGGGGGCACCTCTCCCGGCCTCCGTCAAGGGGCGGGCACTGAGTCGATCACTCCGGCTCCGCACTCGCCCCTCGGGAGAAGGGTGGAAGCAAACTTCGACCCTTCGGCGCGCCAGGCTCCCGGCCAGGAATACACCCAGGTGAATAGACCGATGACAAGGATGAAGCCAGCTCGCACGCTCTGCGCATTTTGCGCGCTTGTGGCCACCCTAGCTTGCGGCGTAGGCAACGTTGCTTTCCAAGAGGGCCGCAGAGCCGAATTGCGAAAAGATTGGGACTCAGCATTGGTGAACTACGAAAAGGCTGTCCAATCCGACCCTGCGAATGCGTTGTACCTTCTCCACGAGAAGCAGGCCCGGAACCAAGCGTCCCTCTTACATCTCAAGAATGGCCGGCGCCTGTTGAAGGAGGGGCGGCCGGAGGAAGCCGCCGCGGAATTTCAGAAGGCCGCCAGCATCGATCCCAGCAATGAGGCCGCTGCCAACGAACTATCCCAATTGCTGGCCAAGCAGGCCGAAACCAGGCGAGCACACGAGGCGGCCATGCAGAAGGCGCTCAGGTCCCACGAGGAATCGAGATCACCGGCCACGGTCCAGCTTGATCCCCTTCCCCAGGAACCTCTGGCACATTTTCGCATCAGCGCCGATAGCCACCAAGTTATCGAAACTCTGGGTAAGTTAGCCAATCTCAACGTGGTTTTCAGCGCGGACTTCCACCCGAGTCCCATCAGCCTTGACCTCACCAACATTAGGATCGAGGACGCGCTCAGAATTGTGGTGCAACAAACCAAAAGCTTTTGGAAAGTTGAGACCCCCAAAACCATTCTGATCATTCCTGACAATCCTAATAACCGCCGGGATTATGAGGAGGAAGTTGTGAAGACCATTTACCTCTCCAATCCTCAGGCGGCGGCTGACCGGACGGCCATCACCACCGCCCTTAAACAAGTGTTGGGTTTGCAGAAAATTATCGACAATCCCGATTCCAACTGCATCATCATTCGGGATACTCCGGCGAAAGTCGCGGCGGCGGAGCAGCTCGTGCGCGATCTGGACCGAGGCAAGGCGGAAATCCTGATTCAAATTGAAATCGTGGAAGCCGACCGCGACCGCATTCGTGACCTGGGCCTGACGCCCGCCACCATTGATTCGAGCGGGAATGTTACGCCGGGATTGGCGGCAGCGGGAGTATTCTCGCCTTCCACGGCCAGTTCCTCATCGTCGTCGACTGCCACCTCCGTACAGCTTGGCACCTTGAGTTATCGTGACTACGCCGTAGTCCTGCCCAGCATCTACGCCACGGCGGTCTTGAACGATTCCAAAACTCATATCCTGCAAAGTCCGCAAGTGCGAGTGACGGACGGCCAAACCGCCAAACTGAAGATCGGGAGCCGTGTTCCCTACGCCACCGGCAGCTTCCTACCTTCCCTCACCAGTAGCAGTTCCACGACCTCTTCGACAAGCTTGTTGGCCAGCACACAGTTTCAGTACCAGGACGTTGGCGTAAACCTGGAATTAACGCCCCACCTTTTGGCGTCCGGGGAGGTCGCACTTCATGCCAAGATCGAGATTTCCTCATTGGGCGCCAATGTGACCGTTGGGGGTGTTAGTGAGCCCACATTCGGCCAGCGCGTGATTGAACACGACATCCGGTTGCGAGAAGGCGAGGTAAACCTTTTGGGTGGGCTGCTCCAGAGCACGGAGACGGCCCAGGTGCAAGGAATCCCGGGCCTGGGGAGTCTTCCCGTCCTGCACTACTTTTTTTCGGAAGACCACAAGGAAGTCAGCGACGTCGAAGTGCTGGTGATGCTTACGCCGCGAGTCATTCGGCTGCCCGACAGTTCCCCGGAAACCCTCGCGGAGCCCTTTGCCGCCCACGACGACTCCGGCCCCAGCACTCCCGAGCCAAGAGCAATCCCCCAAGGAGTTCTCGGGCAGGGGCAGCCGCCGGCTCGTTAGAGGAAGAAGCGTTCTATACGTTCCGAACATGGGGGAATCGAGAGGATCGGAGGTTTTCGAAATGTCACATTCATGGATATGGTTCAGACGTTCGCTACTTTCCGCCCTGGGGCTGCTTCTGGTTGCAATTTCCGGGCTGGCGCAGTCGGAGTTGGGGAACTTGCAGGGACAGGTTATGGACACTTCGGGCGCGCCGATTCCGGCAATAACCGTCGTGGTCGTTGATGGTGCCGGCGCCTCGCATCAAGCCCAAACCAACGAAGAGGGCCGCTATGCGTTCTCCCAACTGGCTCCCGGAACTTACGTCGTCCGCATCCAGCTCAAAGGGTTTGCCGATTTCGAGAAGAAGGGCGTGGTCGTTGCCCCCGGCCAGACTCAGACGGTCAATGCGCAAATGGTGGTGGCGCTGGAGAAGCAGCAGATCACGGTGAAAGGAACCAGCGTCAATGTGAGCGTCCAATCTGAAAACAACGCCAGTGCCGTGGTGCTGAAGGACAAGGATCTGGATGCGCTTTCCGATGACCCCGACGAGTTGGCGTCGCAGCTTCAGGCCCTGGCGGGCCCTGCCGCCGGGCCGAATGGCGGGGAAATCTACATCGACGGATTCACGGGTGGCCAGCTTCCCACCAAATCCTCCATCCGTGAAATTCGCGTGAACCAGAATCCCTTCTCAGCGCAATACGACAAGCTGGGATACGGCCGCATCGAGATCTTCACCAAGCCCGGCACGGACCAGTGGCACGGGCAGGGCATGGGCATGTTCAATGACTCTCTGCTCAACTCGCGGAATCCCTTCGTCAGCACGGAGCCGGGCTACCACCGAGAATTCATGGACGGAAGCCTGGGGGGGCCGCTTAGCAAGAAGGCCTCGGTCTTTTTCGATGGCGGACGCCGGGATATGGCGGGGAATTCGATTGTCAGTGCGGTGGTCTTGGGTTCGAATCTCCAGCAGACGCCGTTCAGTCAGGCGGTGCCCAGTCCCAACACCAACACGAATCTGAGTTCCCGGTTGGATTACGCACTGACCTCGAACAATACGCTTACGGCGCGCTATCAGTTCTTTGACGCCAACAGCAAAAATAACGGCATCGGCCAATTCTCCCTGGCCGCGCAAGGCTACAATACTCAACAAACCGAGCACAACATCGAGATCAGCGACTCGCAGGTCATCAACACGCGCGCCGTGAACGACTTGCGGCTGGAGATTGCACATGACACCAATAATCAACTACCGGTAAGCCAGGACCCCACATTGCAAGTTCAGGGGGCGTTCACAGGAGGGGGAAATCCTCAGGGTAAGCTCCTAGACACGCAGAACCATGTGGAAATTCAAAACCTCACTTCCATTACGAGTGGAAAACACTACTTTACGTTCGGAGGGAGGCTGCGGGATATAAACGATGCGAATAGCAGTACGGGGAATTTCAATGGAACCTTCACCTTCCCATCGCTGGCTGCGTATCAAACCGCGGAAGCCGAGCTCGCCGCTTGTCAGGCGGCCGGTGAAATCGACTGCCAGGCCGCCGGTGCGAGCCAATTCTCGCTCACGGGCGGAAATCCCGTGGCCGCGGTCAATTGGATCGACTTGGGGGTCTACGCGGAAGATCAATGGCGCGTTCGCCCCAATATTTCTCTCAACCTTGGACTGCGTTACGAAACGCAAACCATCATTCGCGATCACGCGGATTTCGCCCCAAGAGTGGGATTCGCGTGGGCGCTCGGCCATGGCAATAACGCGAAGACCGTCATCCGCAGCGGATTCGGCATTTTCTACGACCGGTTTCAGGAAGCGCAAGTTCTCGAAGCAAGGCATTTAAATGGCGTGAACCAAACCCAATATCTGGTTACGAATCCTGACTTCTTTCCCAACATTCCTCTCGCGAGCGAGCTTGCGCAGATGTCATCGAGCACGACCGCGAATACGGCCTATCAGATCGATCCCAATTTGCGGGCGCCTTACACCGTCCAGGGCGGCGTGGGTGTGGAGCGGCAAGTTACCAAGAGCGCCACGGTCTCCGTCACTTATCTCAACTCGCACGGCGTTCACCAGCTCATGACCCGCAACATCAACGCGCCACTCCCCGGCACCTACAGTTCATGCCTGTCCGGCGATACCACGTGCACGCCGTCCGCCGGAACACGGCCCTACTCGGATGAAGGGAACCTCTACCAATTCGAATCCAATGGTCTCTTCAACCAGAACCAGCTCATCACCAACCTCAATCTCCGCATGAGCACAAGGGTTTCCCTGTTCGGGTTTTATTCCCTGAATTTTTCCCGCAGCAACACCGCCGGGGTCAGCTCTTTCCCTTCCGATGCTTATGACATTGCCTTGGACTACGGCCGCGCCGCGTTTGACGTCCGGAATCGCTTATTCTTGGGAGGATCTTTTTCGCTGCCCAAAGGAATCCGGCTGAGCCCGTTCGTGATGGCCAACTCGGGGTCGCCGTTCAACATCACCACGGGCCAAGACAATAACGGCGATTCCATTTTCAACGATCGCCCCGCCTACGCTCCCGCCGGAGTCACGGGAACAAATATCGTCAAGACCCAGTGGGGAACGTTTGACACCAATCCCCATGCAGGCGAGACCATCATTCCCATCAACCTGGGGACAGGGCCGGGGCAATTCTCCGCGAACTTCCGGTTGAGCAAGACGATCGGCCTGGGGAGGAAAACCGAGGCCAGAACGCTCAGCGGTCCAATGGGGCCTCCGCCGGGCGGTGGACGGGGTGGACCGCCGGGCGGAGGTGGCGGCCCAGGCGGCGGTCTTGGGCCTGGAGGGCTGAGCAGTAGCGGCGGACGTGGCGGGCCCCCAGGACAGAACGTAAGTTACCGTTACAACCTGACCTTGGGCATCGGGGCAATGAACGCCTTCAACATTGTGAATCTGGGAGCGCCCGTGGGCCAACTGAGTTCCCCGATTTTCGGCAGGTCGAATTCGCTGGCATCGGGCTTCGGCCCCCCAGGTGGTGGGAACCGCCGGATCGACTTCCAGGTAATGTTCAGCTTTTAGTCCCCGCTCGGATTGAAGAGGGCAGGCTGGGCGCATAGGTCGGCGAATCGGACGAATGGCCCTCAATCGCAGATCCCCGAAAGGTGGCGCTCTTGAAAGTCGGCGGGACAGCCCCCGCGCATCACGCGAACGCATAACGGCCCACCTGAAGGAGTGTGCCCAGCGCCTGAGGGCACGCTCGGAAGGCCGCGCAAGCGGGAACGATGCATTGGGAATGAACGCCCTTCCATGATTGTGGGGAGACCCAGGCTCGCCTGGGTCACTTGGACGTGCAGTCGCCAAACTGTAGATGCGGTCGGGACTGTCACCTTTGACGCTCAAGCTGGGATGGCGGGGTGACCTGGAACCTACTGTGAGCGGACACTTACCTTTCAGCCTTCACGCGCTCAGCCTCCCAGCTGATTTTCGGCCAGGGCGCGGGCGACTTCCAGAAAGCCTTGGGCGGCGGCGGAGAGGGAGGCATGACGGCGGTAGGTCAACCGGAGCTTGCGCTGGATGCGCAGGTCGCTCACCGGCACTGCGACGAATTCTTGCCGCGACAACTCTTCCTGGACACACATGCGGGGAACGAAGGCGACGCCCATCCCCATGGCCACAAACTTCTTGATTGTCTCAATAGTAGGCAGCTCTGCGGCGATCTGAAGCGGCGTCTGGTGACGCGCGAAGGCTTCAATAACGCGCTGGCGGTACGGGGAGGAAATGTTGTGCGCGATGAACTGCTCCCGCCCGAGTTCGCGAATGCTGACCCCGGCTGAGCTGGCCAAGCCGTGGCCGCGCGGCACGATCAAGCAAAGTTCATCCACGCTCACAACCGCCGATTCCAGGTCCGGGTTCTGCGGGTTATACGAGAGGACGCCCAGGTCGATTTCATAGCGCAGCAAAGCGCTGGGAATCTCGCGCGAAAGACTGCGCTTCACGGCCACTTGCACGCGCGGATGGCGCTCGCGGAACCGCTTGAGAACGGGAAGCAGGTAAAGCGCGGTGCTCTCGTTCGCGCCAATGGTGACCTTGCCGCTCTCGAGCGCCCGCAGTTCCGCCAGCGCCGAGCGCGCTTCCTCCCGCAAGTTCAGGACCTTCTTCGCATAGTCGTAAAAGAGCCGGCCGGAAGCGGTAAGCACACCACTTTTGGTCGAGCGGTCGAGGAGCGGCTCACCTGCCCACTCCTCCAGGCGATGAATGGCTTGACTGACCGCTGGCTGCGTGCGCAGCATACGGACTGCGGCGCGCGAAAAGCTCTTCTCCTCCACCACGGCGACGAAAGCCTCAAGCTGAGTTATTTCCATGGGCGACTCCTATAACGATTCCTTATGATATCAGAAAAATTATAAACTTGACGCGGCCATCCGACCGGTCGGACAATCAGGGTCGAGTCGAAGGTCGGAATTGGACATTCGCGGTTTGTGGCGGGCATTGGTGGTTTATCCACAATGGCCTTACCGTCACCCCCCTGCTTTTAGGAGGAAGAATGCCGGAAAAAGTTTTCATCTTTGACACCACATTGCGAGACGGCGAGCAATCTCCCGGGTGCAGCATGAACCTGCCGGAGAAAATCGAGATGGCCCGTCAGCTCGACCGCCTGGGCGTAGATATCCTGGAAGCCGGATTCCCCATAGCGTCGCACGGCGACTTTGAGGCGGTAAAAGCCATCTCCGCGGAAATCCAGCGGCCTATCATCGCCGCCTTGGCGCGGGCCAATCAGCTTGACATCGACCGCGCCTGGGAAGCTTTGCAAGGCGCCGCGCGGCCGCGCATCCACACCTTTCTCGCCACCTCCGACATTCATCTTCAATACAAGCTGCACAAGACTCGCGAGGAAATCCTGAAGATGATCAGTTGGGCGGTGGGCCACGCCAAGTCAAAGTGCCAGGACGTGGAGTTTTCTCCCGAGGACGCAGGACGGACCGACCGCAGCTACTTGATCGAGTGCTGCCACGCGGCCGTCGAGGCCGGCGCCACCGTGCTGAACCTTCCCGACACAGTGGGGTTTTGCCTGGAGCCGGATTACGAGCAAATGTTCCGCGACGTGCAGACACGCGTGCCGGGCATGGACCACGTCACGCTGAGTACTCACACGCACGACGATTTGGGTATGGCGGTGGCCAATACGCTGGCGGGAATCCGCGGCGGCGCTCGGCAGGTGGAAGTTACGATTAACGGCATCGGGGAGCGCGCGGGCAACGCGGCGCTGGAAGAAGTGGTGATGACCCTCTATGTGCGTCGCGACGTCCTGCCCGTCTTCACCGATATCCACACCGAGGAAATCTACGCTTCCAGCCGGATGCTCACTCGCCTGACGGGTATGGCCGTGCAACGCAACAAGGCCATCGTGGGCCGCAACGCCTTTGCCCACGAAGCGGGCATACACCAGGATGGCATGCTCAAGAAAGCCATCACTTATGAAATTATTACCCCGCAGACGGTGGGCATGCCGTCAAACTCCATCGTGCTGGGGAAACATTCCGGCCGGCACGCCCTGGCCAAGCGGTACGAGGAACTGGGATATCAACTGACGAAGCCCGAGATTGAACGCGCCTATGCCCTGTTCACCCAACTGGCGGATCGTAAGAAAAACATTTACGACGAAGATTTGTTAGCCATCGTGAATGAGGGATTCCAGCATATTCCGGAAATGTTTGCCCTTAAACTTTTCCAGAGCGTCTCGTCCAACGAAGGACGCTCCACCGCCACCGTCGAGCTCGAAAAGGATGGCGAGACATTTCACGATTCGGCCACCGGGGAAGGGCCGTGCGATGCGGCCTTCCGCTCGATCGACCGCATTACCGGCCTGCCGGGAACAATTTCCGACTTTTCCGTGCACACCGTGGGCCCGGGCACCGACGGCGTGGCGGAAGTGCGCATTCGTGCGCGTTTCGAAGGGCGTGAGTTCGCAGGAAAGTGTACCAGCCACAGCGTCGTCGAGGCCGCCGCCCGCTCCTATTTGCAGGCGGCCAACAAGGCGGCGTATGAAATGAAACGACTGGAGGACTCGGCACCGGTGGGCACAGGTTCTATCCACAAGAACGAAGCGGTGGACCGATTGTTCCCTGGAGGCTACTGAGGGAGATGGTGATTTAGATTGTGTTGGCCGATGTGAACTCATTTCCCCCGCCCTTTTGGGTAACAGCGGGGCTTGATTTGGTTTTCTTACTCGCGCCTGCGTGCAGGCGAGGGGGGACCTTCGGGTGGTGGATAGTGGGCATATGCTTGAACATCCCTAATTATCCCTGACTTACCTCGCAAAACAAATGCCAGATGGCCCATCGCCTTTTTTTGTATTTTCAGACAGGCTCTAGAGATGAAATTCGAACCCATTCCTGCCCCTTGACTCGACGTAAGATACAGAAAATACACAGGTTGTATTCGACGCTCGACCAGCACCCCCATCGCTCTTCTAACTTTTGAAATCCCCAATAAAGTGTTGCAATTTGGTGTCCTAATCCGGTAAGATATAGATAATTAACGATATGCAGAGCTTGTATCGGATTGCGGTGCTGGCGGGAGACGGGATCGGGCCCGAGGTCACGGCGGAAGCCGTGAAAGTCCTTAAGGCTATTGAGGAAATCAATGGTCCCACGTTCCGCTTCAATAGCGGGCTGATCGGTGGTTGCGCACTCGACCAGACCGCTTCCCCACTTCCTGCCGAAACTATTTCTATTTGCAACAATGCCCATGCGGTACTTTTAGGCGCCGTCGGCGGTCCGCAATGGGACACCCGGCGTCCCGAGTTGCGCCCAGAGCAGGGCCTGTTGCAAATCCGGCAGCGTCTGGGACTTTATGTGAATCTGCGGCCCGCGAAGGTCCTCGACGCGCTCGTAAACATGTCCGCGCTGAAGCCCGACCGCGTGCGGGGAACCGACCTTGTCATCGTCCGGGAGTTGATGGGTGGAATCTATTTTGGCAATCCGCGCGGTATTTTTGCCAAGAATGGCGAGCGCTTTGGTGTCAATACGGAGATCTATCGCGAGCATGAAGTGGAACGCGTTGCGCACCGGGCTTTCCAGTTGGCCCGGCTTCGCCGGAAGAAGGTAACCTCCGTCGACAAGGCGAACGTGCTGGAATCGTCACGATTGTGGCGCGAGGTGGTTACGCGCATTGGCCGTTCCTATCCCGACGTCGAACTGAATCATCTTTACGTGGATAACTGCGCGATGCAGTTGATCGACAAGCCCACTAGCTTCGACGTAGTGCTGACCAACAACATGTTTGGCGACATCCTGAGCGACGAAGCCGCCATGCTGACGGGCTCAATTGGCCTGCTGCCCTCGGCAAGCTTGGGCGAACACTCGGCCCTCTATGAACCCGTTCACGGCTCGGCGCCTGACATCGCCGGACGCAATAAGGCCAATCCTCTTGCAGCCATTGCCTCCGCCGCGCTGATGTTGCGCTACTCTTTGAACATGGAAACCGCGGCATCGGCGATCGAGCAGGCGATCGAGCGCATCCTGAAGCGCGGCGTGCGCACCGCAGAGCTTCCCGGCAAGGCTCGTCCCACGTCCACAACACGCATGGGCGACCTCATCGCCGAAACCACTCAGAAAATCCTGAAATCCGCCAACTCCAAGAAGCGCTAACCCTCGCATTCACTCGTAGTTCACCTTCCGCCCGTTTGCTCTCTCACCGAAACCCCCATGTATTAATGCGCGTAGTTGGCTTTACACGTATAGGCCCCACCGTGGACGGGTGGCTTCCAACTACCTAAATAACTCTTCCTTTTCCTTCCGAAAAGCAGTAATTTCTCGCTGCGATGTGTTGTTCCATCATCCGTTCATGCTCCGCTGATCACATCGGAGTTGAACGCAATAATTGAGGATGGAGACGTGGGGACCTGGAAAGCTTTACTTGCAGCTATCGGAATTGTTACGGCGCTCAGTGTCTTAGCCGTAGTCATGAGACCGCCCAAAATCGCTGCATTCGTAGAGTTTAATCCGCCCAATGTCTACATCCCAGTATTCACCGTTATTTTTGTGTTGTTGGTCATCATGTTGTGGCGAGGCCTCCGTAAACCATGATGCTTACCAACAGCAAATCAAGGCACTGCCCGCGGCTTTTGCCTGTTGAACTCTAACCACGAGGTGGGAGGTACGCAATGGGTATCACAAGGCGAAAGTTCTTGGAAACTTCAGTAGGCACGGGCGCGGGGATCGCTGCGTCCCGCATCCTGAAAGCCGACACCGGCATGGCTTCACCGGCGGATGAACGGATTATTCCCGCCCCCATGGGTGAGTGGATGGCGAACACGCCTGCCAGCGCGTACCGGGCCTACCGTTCGAAACCCGCCCAGTCCGCGGATACTACAACCTGGGTCCAGGTCGACCTCGGCGAAAGCCGGCAGATTGACTTCGTCAAGATCTACCCCGCCAATGAAAAGGACGTTCCCGGCCGCGATGAGCAATACGCGGGTGAGGGCTTTCCGGTCCGCTTCAAGATCGAATGCTCGAGCGATCCCGACCTTCATCACCCCGCAGTCATCGTTGACCACACCGATACCGACTATCCCAACCCGAAGGGCCGCATTGAAAAATACGCCGCACAAGGTGTCGCGGGGCGTTATGTGCGATTGTTGGCTACGCGTCTGATGGAGGTTGCTGGAGGTGGCTTCACCGGCGTCGCCGGGGGCTACTACCTGGCTTTGGGGAAGCTGGAGGTGTATTCCGGAGGAAAGGAAATTGCGACTTTATGTCCGGTCACGGGGGACTCCACTTACGGAAATGACAATGACCTTGCCCAAGTGACGCGGCCGGCGCGCCCGGGAGGAGAAACCACCCGCGTAGACAACCCGGAAAACGTCACCGAAGCGAGCACCTGGAAGCCACCCGTCCACAAGGTCCGCGTGCCACTTACTGGCGTGACGCTGGAGGGCGGGGTCTTCCAGACGGCCCTGGAGAACAACATTGCTTATCTGCTGAACTCCTATTCGGTGGATGACCTCCTGCGGCAGTTTCGCGAGCGAGTGGGCACGGCCAAGCCTCCCGAGAAGCCCACGGGCGACCTCAAGTTTTGGGAGGAAGACCTTGCCGGTTCGAACGCCGGCCGCTTCCTGATGGCGGCGGGGAACACCCTGCGCTGGATCGATCACCCGGAACTTCGCCGACGTCTTGATGCCGTGGTGGATGGCATCGCGCAGCGCCGCCAGCCGAATGGGTACATCATGGCCTACCCCGAGGGCACCATTTTCTATTCGGAGCGGGGCGCTTACACCCGCGCCTGGCTGGTGCACGGCCTGATTGAGGCTGGCTATGCGGGAAACCCAAAGGCATTTGAATTGCTGCGGGGCTACTCCGACTGGTTTAACCAATGTTCCTACTTGCCGCAACTGCTGCGCTTCGCCGTCCAGGGCGGCCAAGGCATGATCGCCAACACGCGCATGTACTTCACGCCCGTGGGCAAGCCCGCCGACATCCAGGTGATTCAGCGATACTTTCAGGAGAACTATTGGATGGAGCAGTTGGCCGCACGAGAAGACCGCGCCATCTGGCAGTACCCCTACGATCGCCCTCATTGCTATTTGCTCACCAACGTGGAAGCCTACATGGACCTTTATCGCGCCACGGGCGACACGCGTTACCTCAACGCAGTGGAAGGCGCCTGGGAGCTTTATCACGACAAGTGGGAGAACCCCGGCGGTTCCATCTCCATCATCGAATTCGTCGTTTCTCCCCCCAAGTCCTACCGGCTGGACGCCGAGCTAGAAGAGCTTTGCGGAAATTCCTTTTGGGCCTTTCTGAGCCAGCGTTTCCATCTGCTCGATCCGGAGAACGAGAAGTACGTTACGGAAATTGAGAAGTCCATTTACAACGTGGGGCTGGCCAATCAGGCGGGCTCGCAAGGTTTTCGTTATCACGCTTTGCTGGCGCACCGCAAGGAGAAGCCCACGCGGATGAACACCTGCTGCGAAGGGCAAGGAACGCGGCTGATCGGCTCGCTGCCGGAACATATTTACTCGCTCGCCTCCGACGGCTTGTACGTGAACCTGTTTGAACCTTCCTCGATCCATTGGACAGAGGGTGGGGCTTCCCTTCGAGTGAAAATGGTCACAAGGTTTCCTTTTGACTCCGAGGTTCGCTTGCAGTTCTCAGCGGCCCGGCCGACGCAGGCGAAAATCCGCATCCGTGTGCCCTCGTGGACCACCCAAGAAATGGCTGTGTACGTCAATGGCAAGCCTGCGGCCACCGGCAAACCCGCGAGCTATGTGGTGCTCGACGCCGCTTGGGCGGATGGTGACGTTGCAACCTTCACGCTGCCCGCGGCGCTCGGCGTAGAGCAATATACGGGAGTGGATCAAATCCCCGATCATGCGCGCTTCGCAGTGAGCTTCGGCCCGATCTTGTTGGCCGCGGTCGGCGCGCCGGAAATCAGGTTGCGTCTCGAGAATGTGAAACACCCGGAAGATTTGCTGAAGCACATAAAGCCGAAACCCGGCCAGCCGCTACACTTTCTGGTCGAAAATAATCCGGGCGTCGAATTCATGCCCTACTGGCAGGTGGATAATGAACCCTTCAACTGCTTCCCGGCCGTGGACATGCGCGCCTGAGCGCCGGCAGTGGTGGCGTGTCCGCTTCGCCCGCTATTGAACGGGCGTCCCGCCCGTGAGCAGTCATGGCCAGGATGGCCATGCCACAAGCTGGGAGCGCGGGCATCCTGCCCGCCATCGCGGGAGCGTCCCGGTCCCGCCCCTTGAATTTGTACATTCCGAAGGGGCCGTCCCCAGGACCATACCCTCAAAGATTCCAGCGCAGGCCACATGTAAGGTTTCGCGACAGTACGTCCAAGTGACGGGGAATCGGTAAACACTACGGCGTTAGAACGAAGCCGCTGGCGCGGCGGACGCTGCGCGTGCACGATCTCCGGGATTAGTCTTGCGATAACTTGGGGCACAGAGAAAGGAGGTCTCTGTGACCCATCTACGCAAAAT
>JBEKLF010000124.1:0-23549 GCA_050010335.1 Terriglobia bacterium | reverse complement strand
GGATTCGGGATAGCAAGGCACGGGATTCGGAATCTTGAATCGAAGTTTTAAAGGTAAGGGTTAGGCTCCATCACCACCTATTAAGATCCCCGGCCTCCCAACCCCGAATCCCGAGTCCCGAAACCCGAATCCCGAAACCCGAGTCCCGTGCCCCGTATGACTTCAGGCCAATTTCGAGATTCGTACTGCCCGGAATTCCTTATCACCAACCAAAACTCCGATGGAGGGTGGGGCTACCACCCCGCTTCTGCCAGCGCCGTGGAGGCCACGGCGTGGGCGCTCGCCGCGCTAGTTGCCTGGCGTGGAACCCCTCCCCCGGCAGAGGTCTGTGTGCGGGCCCGGGAGTGGCTGCTTAAGGCGCAGCGCGCAGATGGCTCCTGGCCCGCCTATCCTGGCCAGCCTCAAGGCTGTTGGGTAACATCGGTAGCGTCCCAGGCGTTGTTTCTGAAGGGTGGGGCGGGAATCGCCGTGGAGCGTGGCCTGCAATGGCTAGTTGCGGCGTGGCCGGCCGAGGGATCCCTTTGGTGGCGGCTACGCCAACGGATATTCCCCTCCCGGGTGGTTCGCCAGGACTCTTCGCTAAAAGGCTGGAATTGGACGCCCGGCACGGCCAGTTGGGTTGAGCCCACGGCCCACGCGCTCCTGTTTCTGCGCTCTTTGCCCCCGCAAATGCTCTCTCCCCATGCGGCGAAACGCCGGCAACTGGCGGAGCGCATGCTCTTCGATCGCATGTGCCCGGGCGGAGGATGGAACAGCGGCAACCCGCTGGTTTATGGCGTGGCCGGTGTGCCGCGCATGGGCCCCACCGCCTGGGCGCTGCTCGCGCTCAGGGCTCATGCGGAACGGGCGGAAATCCAGAAGAGCTTGGGATGGCTGGAGGGGGCCTATAGCGCCATTCTCGGGGCCGCGTCGCTGGCGTTGGCGCACCGTTGCCTGGTGGCTTATAGGCGACGTGTTTCGCCGCTCGCACCCGCGCTGGGCGAGCTCTACTCCCAAAACCGGTTCTTTGGAAATGTGCTCACGATCGCCTGGGCTATGATAGCGTTGAACGAGGAACGGAATGGCGCCCCCCTGGGTGCCGGGGAGGCTCGAGCCCAATGAGCTACGCCCAGCCCAGCCTGATGCCTTCATTCACGCGACCCGCGTCGCGGGTGGCCATCGTTCGCTCCGGCGGTTACGACCACGATCTCGGCGCCCTGGTCTTCGAGGCCTTGCGGGAATTTGATCTCCCCGTGGGCGGCAAGAAAGTGCTCTTGAAGCCCAATTTCGTTGAACCCGATCCCGATGGAATCATCAATACCCATCCGGCTGTTGTGGGGGACGTCCGCGAAGCTTTCCTGCGGCTGGGGGCGGAGTCGGTGCGCGTGGCCGAGGGACCTGGGCATGAGCGGGACACGGAGGCGATTGTCGAAACCATCCGCCTGCGTGATTTCCTGGGCCCGCTTCCGGGACTCTTCGTGGATCTGAACCTGGATGAAGTTCACGCCGTGACCTTGCGCACCCGGGCTTCCAAGCTCAAACAACTCTATTTTCCCCGCACCGTACTGGAAGCGGACTATATCGTCTCACTGCCCAAGCTCAAGACCCATCATTGGGTAGGGGCGACACTGTCGCTCAAGAACATGTTTGGCATCGTGCCGGGATGCTGTTATGGTTGGCCGAAAAATGTTCTTCATTGGGCCGGAATCACCCCTTCCATTCTCGACATCAACAGCACCGTGCGCCCGGATTTCGCCATCGTGGACGGCATCGTCGGGATGGAGGGCAACGGGCCGATCCAGGGAACTCCCAAGCCCGCCGGCGTGCTGATTTTGGGTGACGACCCCGTGGCGGTTGACGCCACCTGCGCGCGCGTGATGGGCCTCGAGCCCGAGCGCATCGATTACCTGGCCAAAGCCGGTGTGCTGCTGGGGCATTTGCAGACGGGAAAAATCCGCCAACTCGGCGAGAGCGTGGCGAGCGTCAGAACTCCCTTCGCTGTCCTTCCCACTTTCCAGAAACTCGTTGCCAGGAATGGGAAGTAAAGGCCACGCGGGCGGGGCATTCTTGCTACCGCTTGCAACTTCTACGTCCAAGGGCGCCTGCTGTTCCAACTATTTCGCACCCAGTCCTTTGGGCCATCCGGCCCCAACTTGCGGAAAGGGCAGGGGAACTATGCGGTGGCGTTTTAAGTTGGAACGGAATTAGAATAAATGACTTTGTTGCCAGGTGCGCTCGCGCTTGGGCGGAATGACTCCAGGAGCTTGAACTTGAATTCTGACACGTTGGCTGCTTCCCCCATTTTGGAAACCCATCCCTCCCAGTCCCCTTGGAAGAAGATGATTTCATTTCCCGCCGCTCTGGTGGCTTTGCTGGTGGGAGGCATGTTCGTGCCGCTGCGAAGTTTCTTTGTTGACCCGGACGTTTGGTGGCACATCAAGGTCGGCGCCACCCTGCTTTCCACTCATCATTGGCCCACGGTGGACGCCTATTCCTTTACCGCTCGCGGCACCCCATGGATTGCCTACGAGTGGCTGGGCGAAGTGTTTCTGGCGGCAGTCCAGCGTGCTTGGGGGTTTCCGGGGCTTATGGCGGTCGGCGTGGGCCTTACGGCTGCCATCCTATTTGCTCTTTACACCCTGGCGACGCTGCGATGCGGCAATTCGAAAGCGGCTTTCGTGACCTGCACCGTGCTCGTGCCCCTGGTCTACCCTTCCTGTAGCTTTCGCCCGCAGATGCTCGGGTATCTCTTCCTGGTGCTCACCCTCATTGTCCTCGAACGGTTTCGCCGGGGCCACATCGGGGCGTTGTGGTTCCTGCCGCCGCTGTTCCTGGTCTGGGTCAACACGCACGGTAGTTTCGTCCTGGGACTGTTTGCCTTGGGGGTTTACTCGGCCAGTGGCCTGGTGGAAATTCACTGGGGCGAACTTGTTTCCCGGCTTTGGACTTCCGGCGAGCGTGCCCGCCTGGAATTGGCAGCCCTCCTGATTCTTGTTGCCCTCACGATTACGCCCTACGGGACCGAAATCTGCCTCTATCCGTTGAATATGGCCTTTTCCCAGCCGATTAATGTGGCCAGTATCCAAGAGTGGCAGATCATGCCGTTTGGCGAGGTCATCGGCAAGCTTTTCCTTGCCCTTGTCCTCGGCTTCGTACTGGCTCAGATCACCTTGCGCCCCACTTGGCGGCTGGAAGAGCTCGTGCTTTTCTTTGCCGGGGTCGTGGCAGCTTGCCTGCACGTGCGCTTCGTACTGGTCTTTGTACCCTTTAGCGCCCCTTTGTTTGCGGTGATCCTGGCCCGCTGGATTCCCCCCTACGAGCCCGCCAAAGATAAATACGCCTTGAACGCCGTTTTGATGGCGCTCGTTGTCGCCGGCATCGTATGGTTCTTCCCTTCGCGAGCCAGGCTTGAAAGCATCATGGAGCAGAAGTGGCCGGTGAGAGCAGTGGCGTATCTGAAGCTGCACCCTGTCCCTCGGCCGATGTACAACACCTACGGCTATGGCGGTTATTTGATTTTGCAGTTGGATGGGCAGAACAAGGTGTTTATCGACGGGCGGGGGGATATTTACGAACGAACGGGGGTATTCGCCGACTACCTCACTATCTCGCGATTGGGGATTGCCGCACCCAGCCTCTTGGATGCTTACGGCATCCAGTCCTGTCTGATCGAGTATGACGAACAACTGCGGACGTTGCTTTCGAACTCGCCGGAGTGGCAGCGAATATACAGCGACAACGTGAGCGTGCTCTTCATTCGCAAGCAAGCCGGAGGACGGTGAACGGTGCGGAACCGGGAGGCCCCAACAAAGCGCCAATTCTTCGTTGCCCTTGCCCTCACCGCTCCCCTACTGCTGGGAGCCGTCCTCATAATGGCCCGGAGATCCGATTTAGCACGTTATGATTTCATCTCGATTTACACACCGGCGCTGCTGATGCGCGAAGGTCAGGTCAAAGTTATCTATGATCCGCAGGTGCAGGCTAGAGTCCAGGAGTCGATTCGCCAGCAACCGGGAGTGCTGCTGGGAATCCATCCCCCATTTGAAATTGCCCTGTTTGCGCCGATCACAAAACTCAGTTATTCCAACGCCTACGCGGTTTGGGGGGTCATCAATGCGGCACTGTGGATGCTTTTTGGGTGGCTCATCCGACCGTATGCCCCGACGGGAAAAGACCAGCAGCGCTACCTCCTTCTCTGCTTCATGTTCTTCCCAGCATGGGTGGCGCTGCTGCAAGGTCAGACCTCCCTCCTTCTATTGGTTTTATGGGCTTTGACTTTTGTGTTCGTAAAGCGGCGGAAGGACTTCTGGGCCGGTGTATTCCTCGGCTTCTGCCTGTTGAAGTTTCCCATGGTGCTTCCTTTTGCGCTTATCTGCCTGCTGCGAGGAAAGGTGAAGCTACTGGGTGGTTTCCTATCAGCGGCCTCGTTGATGGGGATGCTATCGATCGCAGTGGTTGGGGCTTCCGGCGTCCGCACCTACGTGGATTTGCTGCTAAATATTACGCAGAACCCTATCAATCCGCCCTTCTGGAGCATTAGCCCTGCAAATATGCCCACGCTCCGGGGTTTTCTCAGCGCCTTGTTAGACGGCAATGCGACTTCCCGGTCCATCCAAGATGCCGCGGCGCTCATTTCGATCCTCCTGATCGGGTTCGTGGCTTGGCGATGGCGTCGCGACGATAGTGCGGGCGGCGGTTCATCTGACGTGATGTTCGCGGCCTCGCTTGTGGTCTCGGAGGTGGCGGCGCCGTACCTCTATACACATGACATGACTCCCACGCTTCTCGCTGTGCTGCTGGTCATAGGGTCGTCTGCGTGGTCGCGGCGTGGGGTATGCCGTTTGATTGTTACCGCGTCAGTGGTGATACTGTACATTCCTGTGTACCCCTTCCTAGTGCCACGCGGCGCCCTCTTCCTGCTTGCGCCTGTCCTGGTGGCTTTTGCTTTGGCGACTTCGCTGTTCCCATTGGCGCAAGCGGCAGAGGTCTGGGGGGGGTATGAAACGAGCCCTTCGTAAGCTGGGGCAGGATTTGCGAGAGCCTTCGTGCAGGCGAGTATGACGAGCCGTCCGTAATGGCCTTGCGGATAATCACTCTTCAGGGTAAGGCGAAAGCCGGGGCGGCAGGCTGTCCGGCTCCACCAGCCAAACCCGGCGGCCCTGAAAATACCTCAGCAGTTCTTCGTTCTGTTCCCGCCCCATGTCCCGCGCCCAGATCACCTTGGAGGCATCGATATCGGCGCGGTTGTGCACCCACTCAAGGCGAAAGTTGTGTGTGGCCGAGTACCTCACAATGACCAAATGGCGTCCGGGCTCTCGTTGAAGCTTTGCAAGCACCTGGGTGCGGTATAACATTAAATTGTAGCCCCCTGGCAAGCACCAAGTCGACGGCTTTGGATCGCGAGGCCAGAGTGAGGGACCCAACACTCCACAAAGCACCAGGAGCACGCCAGCAATTAGGGGGATGGCGCGGGTGACGGCCAGCCCCACAGGTTTTTGACGCCACTTCCAGCCCCGCACGTTGCGCATCGAACCTAAGACGAGGCCGTAGACCAGGCAAGTTCCTGGGGCAGCGTAATGGGGACTGGAAAAAACTTCCAGGGCATAGCCGACAAGGCCAAACCCCGTAGCCATCAGCAGGAAACGCGTGCCGCGGCGAATCTCCCGCCAAGAGAAACCGTAGGGCAGAACCGCCATGGCCATGAGCAGAGGAAGTGTGAACAAGGACTGTAAGTAGAAAGTCCACAATTCAATGGCCCTTGTGTACTCTAAGTGCAGCAGGCCTTCCATGGAGCGAGTTTGCTCCCAGGCGGGAAGTTCGAAATTCAGATAAAAATCCCTCATGACTTCGTAGTGATAGGTCGGGATGGGCCAGGGAGTCTCCCCAATGAAGAAAGGAGTTACGAGGTGGGTTTCGTGGTAGTGCTGCTCGGGCATACGCCAGGGGCAGCCAGTGACCCTCCAAAAAAAGTAGCCCATGAGCACCGCCGCGAGCCCCAGAACCGCGCCCGTGGGCAAAACCAAATGGCGGAGGGAGGCGCGGAAAGGCGGCCGGTCCTTCCCCAACATCCAGATCAGCAAGGCGGCCCCCACCGGCAGGCTGAATACTAATCCCTCATAGGGGCGGCTGTTGGCAAGGATGGCCAGGCCCAGACCGAGCAACACGGCGTCCACTGCTCGCAGCGACCGCTTCAGGCGCGGCAGCGCCCCAAACACCAAGGCTCCCCCGGTGGCCGCCAACGCCCCGCCCCAGTAGCTGTTGGCCCAGTAGCTGAAAGTGGCGAGGCGGATGACGGCCAGCAACCCGCCCAGCAGCGCCCACTTGGGAGGCAGCCAAGCTTGCAGCATCCAGCAGAGAGCGGCGCACATCAGACCGAGGCTGAGCCAAACGCCCCAAAAGGGTTGGCGCAACACAACCTGTCCGAAGGCCAGGATCAGGCCCTGACCCGGGGGGAAACCGGGGGCGTAGGTTGGGTGCCAGAACACATGAAAGGTCTCGAAATGGATCCACATCGGGTGGGTGGGGTTGGTTAGCCGTCCGAGAGCAAAGGTGTCCGCTTCGAGCAAGTGACTGAACTCGTCGTGAACCGCCGGCTCGGGGATGGGGAGGATGGGCAACAGGGCCGCGCGCACCGCGAGGGCCGTAAGACCGACAACCACGACAGCCAGCCGAGGCCTTTCTGCCAGGCTGCCCAGGGCGCGCTCGCCGGCCTCAAACCCGCGCGATCCCAGGCACGGGAAGGCGAATGCAAGGGCCACCGCCACGAGAACCATGCCGAGTTCGATCCAGTAGATCATGCCGCTTTGCGAGGCTCCCGGCCGCCATCCTCTGGGCCGGCCCCACAGACCTCCCAGTAGTAGTCCTCCGCCAATCTTCGCCCCTGGGGATTCAGCATGCGGAAGCGTCCCAGGCCTCTTTTCTGAAGCCAGAACTTCAGCGAGGCCACCAGCGCTTGCCGCACGTAATTGGCGCTGCGCGAGGAATTAAGCGATGACGCCTCGGGAAAGTAGCGAGCCGGAAGCGTGAGGACGTCAATGTTTTACTAGGCGCATCGACCACCCCGGTGGATTTACGGGGATCACTAAAACCGTTCCGCGAGGAGCTTGCCTGAACTTCTCCGCGTACTCTCCGAAGTGCAAATCCACCCGCGGCCAGCAGCGCCAGTCTCGAACCACCGCGACGGGCATCAGCACAAAGCAGAGGATTGCTCCCAAGTGGATCGCCGCTGGGGTGGTGGGTTTCAGTAACCAGACAAGAGTCGCGACAAACGCCAGCATCGGCATGTACCAATAGCGTTGTTCCCCCCCCAACGCCAATACCTGCCATCCCGGAAGATGGGGCCCCGCCGGGATCCCGGTAACCACTGGCCATGCCATCATCGGTGAGGCTAACGAACATGCCAAAACCGAATATGCGAAGATGATGAAAAGCTTCAATTGCAATGGGCCCCGGTAGAGCCCGTACAGGAGAGTTGCGATTCCCAGGGAAGCGACCACTAGCGCACCGAGCGGATGGGCATGAAAGAGGATGTTGCGTCCCATCAGCGCCGCCATGAATACGTGATTCGCCAGTATTTCGAGGAGCGATCCCAGGTTAGCCCAAAGCGGCTCTTTTAGGCGTTGCGACCGGCCGGCGATCAGGATCAGAGAGCCCTGAACCCCGGCACATGCGGCAAGGGTCGAAGCCAAGATGAGTTTCCAACGCTCGCGGCCTTTTCGCCAACCCAGGAATGCGACGGGAGTGAGCATGATCGCGAGCGGTCCCGTCAACCCGCACATCAAAACCGCAAAATAATCAAAAACTTTCGCTCCCTTAGTTCGAGGCGGGGCGGACACGATTACCAGAAAAGCGAGTGTGGCTAGGCGCCAGTGCGCGCCAGCGAGATTCACATGGACTTCTGAGCTGTTCGGCAGGGAAAGATACAGCAAGGCCAGGAACAGGCGAGCCGGCCGGCTGCCGATTGCCGTGAGCCGGGAGGAAAGTAGCATCTGAGCCGGCAGAATTTGCAGTGTCAGCGCCACCAGGTTAAAGAGCAACGGGGCGTACACAAGGGGGAAGAACTGGGCGAGGTCCGCAACCAATCGTGGAAAGGTGTGAAGGTATCCGCTATAAGTCCAGAACAGCGGGTGTAGCAAGCCCGCATTATAGGCTTGGGCATAGAAGATGGGGCCGTCCTCAATAAAGAATTCGGGCCGGAAGATGGCATCGGGCCGTCGCGATACAAGAATCGCGAAAGAGAATAGGAAGATAATGGCTTGCCAGTACGAGGGAGGGACGGTTTGGACCCGCGTGTTGAAGCTGTCCCGCCGTAGCGTACGGCTACTTGCCTGGGTCTGTTGGCGGTTAAAGACAGCAGGGGCGTTTGGCATCAACGTGCCAGACCTCCGAACGGATGAAGTCTCGTGCTCTTCAAACTGGAATCGCTCGCGTCAGGGAGTGTCGACCCTGAAATCTCTATCGGCGCGCGCGGCTCAATGCAGCTTCTCCCAGTAGATGCCTTCAGTGTCAATGCGTCTGATCTCTTCGGTGATGTTGTGGGCCTGCCTGTATTCATCAATGGCGCGCCTGCAACCCCCAAGCTCGAAGTAATCGTCGATGATCGCAAAACCTCCGACCGAAAGTTTGGGGTAGAGATTGTTCAGAACGTCCATCTGGGACTCATAGAGATCTGAGTCGGCCCTCAGCACCGATAGCTTTCCGATTGGGGCCGCGGGAAGAGTCTTATTGAAGAACCCTTTGAGGAATCGGACCCTTTCGTCGAGAAGGCCGTATCGGGCAAAGTTCTCCTTAACTTCCTCGAGGGAAACAGCCATCTCACCGCGCTCCAATCCGAAATCCAGACCAGATCTGGGGCTGGGCAAGCCTTCAAAGGAATCCGCAACCCAGACGGATTTTTCGGCATCGCCATATGCTCGCAGTACGGCGCGCATGAGGATCGTTGCGCCCCCTCTCCACGCACCGCACTCGATGACGTCTCCGGGGATTCTGCGTTTCAGGACATCTGTGACGCAGAACTGGATGTTGTCCAGTTGCTTTGTACCAACCATCGTCTCGGCATCATCCTGCCGCACCTCCAGATTGACGCCACCACCTTCAAGGTAACCTTGCGGATTGGCAGGCACAAGCTCGACGATCTGAAATCGTCCTGCTCCGAGCAAGTGGCCGACAACCCAGTAAAGATAGCGTTCCAATGCGTCTCCGGGTCGGGGAATGTGGCGGGTGTAGCGACCTGCAGTTTGTGCGCGGGTGAGGGTCTTCTTCAGGAGGTCGAGATACATCTCCTCGGGCGATGAGGGTGCGGGGTTGGTTTGCACGGCGACCGCAATGGGGGCCGCGGACACCGGCAGGCGGTCGACCTCTTCCCGATGTTCCAACAGCAGCCCAATTGACAAGCCGGCCAGAGTTGCGAGCGCCAGACCTCCGATCACAAACAGGCGTTTCAGGATTGCATCGAGAGATTTCATAAGCACCTTAATGGACAATCTCTGTTTCGTCCTCTTGGCGACGAACGGTTATAACTCCCAACGATTCCATTGGGGGGTGTCTGATTTTGGCAAGGCATTTCCTTTTTGGCTTCCGGTTGCAGACCAGCACATGCCAACTTACATCCCGGCGAGCCCTTTTAGGGCAATTTTCCTTCCACACAGCTCCGGTTGATCTAGCACGGGAAACTCCGGCCCCTTTGCGCCGAGAGTGATTTAGAGAATTATTGCGGGTGGCGGGGCTTAGGGACGATGTTCCTGCGGCTGGACGTCGGTGATTTCCGAGTAATAGTCCTCAGCCAATCTTCGCCCCTGGGGATTCAGCATTCGGAAGCGTGCCAGCCCCTTTTTCTGAAGCCAGAACTTCAGCGAAACCACCAGTATTTGCAGCCCGTACTTGGCGCTGCGGGAGAAATTAAGCGATGACGCCTCGGCAAAGTAGCGAGCCGGGCAGGAAACTTCCCCGACCCGAAAGCCGAGGTAGATGGCTTGCGCCAAGATCTCGCCGTCGAAAATAAAGTCATCGGAATTTTCTTCCAGGGGTAGTTTGCTCAGCACCTCGCGCGAGAAAGCGCGGTACCCCGTGTGGTATTCCGAAATTTTGTGGTCGAAGGCGAGGTTCTGAGAGAAGGTCAAAAATCGATTGGAAATATACTTGTAAATCGGCATTCCTCCGCGCAGAGCCCCCACGCCCAGAATCCGCGATCCCAGCACGAGGTCATATTCTCCAAAGGCGATCATGCTTGCCATGGCGGTGACCAGCCGGGGAGAATATTGATAATCCGCGTGCAGCATCACCACGATGTCCGCGCCCCGTCGCAAGGCTTCGCGATAGCATGTTTTCTGGTTGCGCCCGTATCCGAGGTTCTGGTGATGGACGAAGGTGGTCAGGTGCAATTCCCGCGCCAACTGCACGGTTGTGTCGGAACTGTGGTCGTCAACCACAAGGATCTCGTCAACGACTTCTCGAGGCAACTCTTCGCAAGTCTGGCGCAACGTTCGGGCGGCATTGTACGCAGGCATTACTACAAAGACCTTCTTTCCGTTCAGCACGGCGCGCTCTCCCGAAGTCTTAGCAAGTTCTCGCCTCCTATTGTTAACCACATTCTCAGATTCGTCTAGTTAATGTCAACGCCGGAAGTGGGTCAATCTAGTGCTGTAGCAGCGAGTTCATCCGTCATCCGACGGACCAACTGGCGGCGGAAAGCCTCCTCTATATCAAATTGACCCACTATGCGGTAAAGGTACCTAACTGATTACCAGCTAAGCACTTAAGTTAAAGGAGGCTCAGCTTTTCTCGCCAGGCTGATTGCGGCCAGGGCAAAAGCCACAAGGACCGGGGCGAGAATAGACATTGCCTGCCACCGCAGCAGCAGGAGATATACAGGAGGAGTATATAGAATTACAATGGCCGCAATAAGGACCATACGCTGACTCGATTCCACCAACCATTGAGGTGAGCCGATGACTAGGAGCACGGCGAGCAACATCAGCGTCAGGTCATGCGTGTACAAGTGCGGCGTCGTAACCTCCGAGACCGCGAGTGCCGCCGCAAACATCAGACCTAGTGAGTTCCCGCCCCGGTAGCGTTCCCCCTGCCGCCACCCCCAGGCCGCGAAGAGGACAAGGGATGCCGAGACTGCCGTCGCTAACACGCTGATATGAATGGGGGCGAGTCGACCGGTCAGAAGCGTGGCGAAGAAACTCTTGATTGTGGGCATTTTTTCCCAAGCCCTCATGTTACTGTAGGCTGGATTGTCTGGGTGTTTAACGATGTCGACCAGCAGGTTCACGTAGGATTGCACGCCGGCCGGCCCCACCGCAATTACCGACAGCACGCCCAACAGGGAGGCTGCTGCCGCAAAACCGGCCATAAGTCTCCACTTACTCCGCAGGAAGCAGATGAATGCAAACGGAAGCACAATTGGAAATTTGAACAGTCCCAGACCCAGGAAGACGCCCGCCCTGAAATCCTGGGCACGTTTGATGCAGACAAAGGTGAGAGAAAACAGGACCAGCAGGAGCACCGTGGTTTGACCCTGCATCAATGCAATCCATAGTGGGACAAACAGGGAGCAGAGCCAGAAGTAGTGATAAGAATTTCTGGGGATTGGCGTGTGATGCCGAAGAAGATACTGAAATAACAGCCAGAGCAACACGTTGATCGCGCCCCAGAGAACATACGCTTTAACGTATGAGAGTCTGGCGAGCGCAGCAAACCACAGCGCCTCATAAGGAGGATGAGGATTGATGAGCAAGTCTTCCCGGTTGAACAGTTGCCGCTGGATTCGCGCCTGCTCGCCCAGGTCATAAAGCCTCGGTGCGTTTCCCTGTCGGATGATCAGTCCGCCCATGTAGTAGCCAGTGAAATCGGAGCGGCGCACGCCGCCGAGTGCGGCCGTGAGAAGGACGACGGCAAAGAGCAACGTAGCAGCAAGGCCAAGGGCGATTCGAACTTCGCTGCGCGTTGGAGGTTTTGCCGCAGTCATCGTTTAGCGGGTAGGTCGATGCCGGAGCCAAGGGGAGATTCTAACTCCTCCTGACCTTTAATGGTGTAATAGACTTTACCACAGGATGGCAGAATCCTACGACAAAGGGACGAGGAGAAGCGGATCGGACAACCAGTCCACTTCGCCCAAAAGGAGAGGAGGACAGAAGCCCGCTAAGCCATGGTATGAGCAGCTCCTCTTGACCCTTTTGACGGTGGTAAAGCGCCGTAACCCAAAGAGATATTTCACCTTGCTCATTATTATGAGTGATGGGCTTCAAAGCCTATTGCATTTTTTGCTTTCATCGATTAAGCACCCCTCCTTGAGTAAAGAGGCATATAAACTGGCAATCTCCCAAAGTAGTCATCGGAAGGTCGAAAGCGAGTGCTTTGAGCGTCACCAAAACGTGACATTTGAGAATTCCAATCCCTTGTGGAATCTCTTGGCTCAGGGTAACCTGGAATTAACATCTTTGCTTTCAATAGAAACAAACATTCTCTTGCTAATTGGACTTTGGCAATTTGAATGCCTTCAGAGTCGGCAGATCCAAAGTGGCGGAAGAGAGCTACACAATGATCTACGGGAGGGAAATCACCATGAAAAATCTTATGATCCGGCTCTGGAAAGAAGAGGAAGGCCAAGACCTTGTGGAATACGGCCTGCTTCTCGTCCTGATCGCATTGGTGGCAATTGCTTCGATTACCACCATCGGAAGTTCCGTGAGCAAAATATTTAGTAATGCCGCGTCTGTCACGACTAGCGCGTCCTCGTAACCATTGCTGAAAGAACGGCCTGCCGTCGGAAGATCTGATGGTATTTTGCAGGAGTGAAGGTTTGGACGCGATGTCGGACGCGCTCAGGGTGCCCGACGAACTCTTGCCGGAAAGCTCTTAGGGGAGGGTTTGATTCGGCCCTGCGTGGGTCACCTCGCTGTCCTCTGGCGTGGGCAGAGCCAAAGTGGCGGGACTAGGGTACCCAAGGATCTACGGAGGGAAATTCACAATGAAGAATCTTATGTACCGGCTTTGGCAGGAAGAGGAAGGCCAAGACCTTGTGGAATACGGCCTGCTTCTTGTCCTGATCGCATTGGTTGCAGTTGCCTCGATTACCACCATCGGAAGCTCCGTTAGCTCAATATTTAGTAATGCAGCGTCTGTTACGACTAGTGCGTCTTCGTAAGCATTGCTGAAAGATTGACCTGCGGTCGAAAGATCTGATGGTGTTTTCCAGGAGTGCAGGTTTGGACGCGATGTCGGACGTGCTCAGGGTTTCACGCGAACCCGGCCTGGAGGCTCTTGGGCGAGGGTTTAATTCAGCCCTGAGTGCGTCGCTTCGCTGTCGTCATTTTTGCCCAAAGTATGGCGTGGTAAACGCCGTGCTACATCTTAAGGGGACCAGGTTGCAGGGCGCTACTCCAGCCGTGGGCTTGCGTGGTTCAGCAGGGCCATGTCAGGGCTCCAGGTGTGGTGGGGCAATGGGCGTCCATGGCCCCAAAGGTGGCAACGCTATCCGTCCAGCATTGTAGTCAGGTGCGGGGGTGGGTGGCATCGAAAAGGATAGCCGATTGTGGAAAGAAATTGTGATTTCGGCCGGCGCGCTGGGTTTGGCAGGGTGGTCTGGTTGGCTGGATTGGCGGATCAGGAAGATACCCAATTGGCTAACCGTGCCCGGTCTGTTGGTGGGACTAGTCCTGAGCGCCGTGTTAAGGGTACCGGGGTTGAAGTCATCCTTGGAAGGTGTAGGGATCAGCTTGGGCGTCCTGCTTCCGTTTGTATTGCTGCGGGCGTTGGGCGTGGGAGACTGGAAACTCATGGGAGCGCTCGGGGCGTTCCTGGGACTGCAGCGGCTAATTCTTGTTTTTTTGGGCACCTTACTGATTGCGGGCGTAATGTCTGCGGTAGAGATTATCCGGCAACGGAAGGTTCGGCAGACCCTCAATAATCTCTTGGTTATTTTTGTTGCATTTTCAACTTTTCACGTGAATAATGCTCGTGCTATCACGCTTGACAATCCGGGATTATTGAAAATTCCTTTCGGCGTGGCAGCGGCGCTATCGACAGGTTTGTTTTTTGTGATAATATCCGCACTTCGGTTTTTCCATAAATTGGGATGAACGCATGAATCGTGATCGGATGTTGATCGGGTTGGGCGGGGCGCTAATCTTGGCACTTCTTGCCAGCTATTACGTCTACCGGCAGATCCAGCGGGCGCAACAGGAAGCCGCGAAGGCGGCGAAGCAGGTGAATGTTGTGGTAGCCGCTGGACCGCTGAAATTGGGCCAGCCATTGGCCTCTTCTGACTTGGCGGTTCAGGAATGGCCTGACGGGAAGCAGCCGCAAGGTTCGGTTTCGCGCGTCGAAGATTGCGTGGGCCGGGCCTTAATTGTTGCTTTGGTGCAGGGCGAGGTCGTTCTGGATCAGGAAATGGCGCCACGCAACGCGGGAGCGGGTCTGTCGGTAGCCATCCCCGAGGGCATGCGAGCCCTGTCCGTCGGTGTCGATGATGTGGTGGCCGTGGCGGGTTTCGTCACTCCCGGCACACTCGTAGATGTCCTGGTGACCGGCACGACGCCGGGAGGGTCGATAACCCGAACCATCCTGGAACACGTTAAGGTCTTGACCGTCGGGCAAGAGTTGGCATCGGAGAACGGAAAACCGCAGAAGGGCACCGTAGTCACGTTGTTGTTAAATCCTGAGGACGGTGAAAAGTTGACCCTCGCGTCTGCGGAGGGCAAAATCCATTTGGCCTTGCGGAATATGAGGGACACGGTCGACGCGAAGCCCGCTCCTGTGTTTGGCTCCACTCTATTTACGGGAGTGGCGCCGGTGAAGCCCTCGGCTCCGCATCCAGTCGCGGCCAAGCCGGCTCCTCCACCGCCGCCCCCACCTTATAATGTGCAAGTGATCCGTGGCGACAAGGTAGAAAACCAAACATTTCCCCGATGACCGAGTAAACTAGGCGGCTCCATGAAGGTTTCGAAAACGCGATACAAATTGCTGACGCTGACGGCCACGATGTTGGTAGTTGCTCTGCTGGCCCTAATGAATTTGAGCACGGGGGCGAGTGCGGCGCTTGCAGATGAAGACGGTGCTGCACCCGCGCAAGTGGGTCCCACCGGACCTTCCGCCGAGGCCCTGCACATGTTGGTGGGGCGCTCGCTGGTGATATCGTCACAGGCGCGCATCGTGCGTATATCTGTGGCCGATCCTGCGATCGTGGACGCTATGGTGGTCAGTCCGACGCAAATTCTGATTAGCGGCAAATCACCCGGTGTGGCTTCCTTGGTGATCTGGGATGAGAGCGGGCAGAGCCAGACCTTTGATGCCTACGTCGACATGGACATGTCGGAAATGGCGGCGAAAATCCACCAGGTAATGCCCAACGAACCGATACAGGTGGAAGCGCGGGGAGGCGTAGTAACCCTTTCCGGCCAGGTTTCCTCGCAGGCCGTGGCCGACCACGCGCTCGCCATCGTCCAGGGCATGTCGACCCGCAAAGATAACGTCGTGAGCCTCTTGCAAGTACCAATGGCGAGGAGTGGAGAAGTCTTGTTGGAAGTGAAGTTCGTGGACGTAAACCGGTCCGTCCTGAGCCAGTTAGGGGCGAACCTGCTTAGCACATCGCCGGCCAAAACGATTTTTACTACCTCGACCGGGGAGTACTCACCCCCCACGGTTCAATCCGGTCAAACTGTTACCGGGGTTTCATCGACGACGATTACTTCGGCGGCTGCGATTGGCGCGGGGGTGCCCATAACGCTCGGCAGTTTGCTTAACATTTTTATGTACCGGTCCGACATTAATCTGGGTGTGGCGATCCAGGCACTGGAACAAAAGAACCTGTTGCAAATTCTCGCCGCGCCCAATTTGATGGCCGAAACAGGCAAAGAGGCAACCTTCCTTGATGGCGGGCAATTTCCGTTTCCAGTCGTGCAGGGGTCTACCGGGGGTGTACCGGTGGTCACCATTCAGTTTCGGGAATATGGCGTGAAGCTGGCTTTTACGCCGGTCATTACGCCTGATGGCATGATTCACCTAAAGGTGGCCCCGGAAGTAAGCTCGCTGGATTATACGAACGCTCTCACCATCCAGGGTTTCACCATACCCTCCCTCGCGACGCGGGGTGTGCTGTCGGAAATGTTTCTGAAAGACGGACAGAGTTTTGTCATTGCCGGCTTGGTGAATGACCAGGTGGTTGAGCAATTTTCGAAAATGCCCGGCTTGGGGGATTTGCCCATCCTGGGAGCGTTTTTCAGGAGCCGTTCGATCCAGAAGAGTAAGGATGAGTTGCTGATCATGGTAACTCCCCACATTATGCATTTAGATTCGCAGGAGAAGCTACCCCCCGGGCCGCAATTCCCGGACACCTTCCTGAAATCCTTGCCCGCAGCGAAGGGTGCGCCCTCGAGCGACAAACAATAAGATAGAAGAAATCACGCCAGCGCGAAAGGGGCGGAAAGGCACGAAAGGATCCAGAGTATGTTGACGGTGGGAGTTGTTAGTCTGGATACGAAGAACAGTGCGGCCTTGCTAGCCATGTTACAGCAGACCGGGTTGGTGCAGCCTACTGCCCACTGGGACCTGATGGCGGGAGATGGCCCGACCTCCCGCGCCGATGTGCCCGATGTGGTCTTGGTTGAAATCGGGCGCGATGCGAAGTCCCCCCTGGAAGTTGCGGCTCGTTTGAACCACCTCAATCCCACCGCCTGTATCATTGCCTGCTCGGCATATCAGGATCCTAGCCCGGACCTGTTGATGCAGGCGATGCGCAGCGGGGTGCGAGAATTCCTCTCCCAGCCGATCGACCCCATGGTTGTGCGGGAGATGCTGGAGCGGCTGATCAAGCAGCGGGGTATGGCGCACTCCGAGATGGAAAAGCTCGTGGTGGTCACCGGGGCTAAAGGCGGCGTGGGAACTACGACGGTCAGCGTAAATGTCGCGGTGCAATTGGCGCGCGGGGCGGGGAAGCGCGTGGTGTTGTTCGATCTGGGGCGCCCTCTGGGTCACGCCGCACTGCTGCTGGACTTGGAGACCCGGTTTTCGTTCCGCGCGGCAGTGGAGAGTCTTGAGCGTCTCGATAGCCATCTGTTCAGCGGCTTGCTGGCAAATCACAAGAGTGGCTTGCAATTGCTCGCCGGTGCTGCCCAAGCCGATGAATGGGACCGGATATCCCCACTCATCCTCGCCCGGGTTATCAACGTAGCCCAGAGCATTTTTGATTATGTAGTGGCTGATATTGGCACTAGTTGCTCCTCCGAGTGGGCGCCGGTCCTGCGTCTGGCTCGCCAAGTCGTTCTAGTGACGGAAACCAATGTGCCCAGTTTATGGAGCATGGAACGGCAAGTGACATTGCTGCGTGCTCTGGGTATTGATTCCGCCCGCCTTCGACTGGTGGTCAATCGCTGGCACAAGGCTGACGAAGAGGCCCTGCAAGCTTTCGAGAAACGCGTGAAGCTGCCGATTTTCGAGCGTTTGCCGAACGACTTCAAACAGGTGAGCCGGGCGATAAACATGGGGACGGAGCTGGTGCGGGGTCAAAACGATCAGCTCGTGCAAAAGTTTCGCAGCTTGACTGAGCAGATTACCGGGACGCGCCGGGAGGGTACAGAGAGGAAAGGGGCTTTCCTCGGGCTGTTTTCAGGCAAACAATAAGTTAGAGGGGTAGATGGCAGATATCAACACGGGTCAAAGCGATCTCGGCAGGGTAAAGACGGCGATTCACCGGCGGCTGATTCAGAAACTGAATCTGGATCGCCTTATGGAGATGAATCGAGACGCCGTGCGGGCTGAAGTCGCTCAGGTCGTCGAGAATCTGACCGCGGCGGAAAGCACGCCGATGACCCTTCAGGAGAGAGAGCGCCTCGCTCAGGAGGTCCTCGACGAGGTGTTTGGTTTGGGTCCTCTCGAACCCCTGCTTAAGGATCCCACCATCTCGGATATCCTGGTGAACACCTACAAAGAAGTTTACATAGAGCGCCGGGGGATGTTGGAGCGAACCAACGTACAATTCCGTGACGAAGCACATTTGCTCGCTATCATTGACCGCATCGTTTCGGCCGTGGGACGCCGCATCGATGAATCGTCCCCCATGGTGGACGCGCGCCTGGCCGACGGCTCGCGTGTGAACGCCATTATTCCTCCTTTGGCTATTGACGGATCTTGCCTCTCGATTCGGCGGTTCGGGCGGGAACCCTTGAGTGTAGATGCTTTGCTCCGCAACCAGTCCCTGACTTCCGGGATGCTGGCCTTGTTGCGGGGATGTGTTTTTGCGCGGATGAATACCCTCATTTCCGGTGGCACAGGCGCGGGCAAAACCACCCTGCTGAATGTCCTCTCATCTTTCATTTCCAACCGTGAACGCATTATTTCCATCGAGGATGCCGCGGAATTACAGCTTCACCAGGATCATGTCGTGCGGCTTGAAACACGCCCACCCAACGTGGAAGGCAAGGGTGCCGTCCATCAGAGGCAGTTGGTGATCAACAGCCTCCGGATGCGTCCGGACCGCATAATCGTGGGCGAGGTCCGCGGCGAAGAAGCGCTCGATATGCTCCAGGCGATGAATACGGGCCATGACGGCTCACTGACGACGATCCACGCAAATTCAGCGCGCGACGCCTTGGGACGCTTGGAAACAATGGTTGCCATGTCGAATTTTAATTTGCCGGAGGTCGCGACCCGGCGGCAAATTGCCTCTGCCATTGATGTGGTCGTGCAGGTTAGCCGCTTGAGCGATGGCACCCGGAAAGTCGTGACCATTTCTGAAATCACCGGAATTGAAGGCGACATTATCAGCATGCAGGATATCTTTGTGTTCCGAAAGACCGGTCTGGCGGAAAACGGCACCGTCATCGGGGAATTTGTCGCTACGGGAATCCGCCCCCGCCTCTCTGAGCGCTTGGCGGCGTCGGGTGTCAACCTGCCCCCGTCCATGTTTGAATCTGCCCGGGTCCATTAATAAGGTATCTCCTTATGACCTTGTTATTAGCAGCCCTCGTATTCTTAATCGTCATCCTTATTTGTGCGGGAGTCTTTACGCTCGTGGGGGGGCCGAAACAGGGGGAAATCATTCGGGGCCGCCTCGAAGCTATCGAGAAGGGTGGCGCGTTCGCCAAGGAAGCGCTGAACTTGAACGTGCTCCGCGACGAACTGATGAGCGGCATCCCGGCCGTCAACAAGGTGTTAGTGCGTTGGTCGTGGGCGGCGCGCTTGCGCAGGTTCATCGAACAGGCCGGTATGCAGGTGAGGCCCGGGAGGATCGTGCTGTTCGGTGCCGTTATAGGGCTTGTGACTTTTGAAGTGGTTGAAACTAAATACGGCATCTTCTTCCTCGCGATGGCATCCGGGGTTACGGCGGCTTTCCTTCCGTTGATTTATGTTGCCATAAAACGGGCACGACGCTTGGCGGCTCTCGAGAAGCAACTTCCCGAGGTCATTGACCTTCTTGCGCGCTCCGTGCGCGCAGGCCACTCCTTTGCCTCGGGCTTGGAAATCATATCCACCGAGCTACCGGACCCAGCAGCGGCAGAGTTCCGGATCACGTTTGACGAACAGCGATTGGGTTTGCCCTTGCGAGACGCGCTTATAGGCCTGAGCGAACGGATCCCGCTGGTGGACATTCGTCTTCTTGTAATCGCTCTGTTGGTGCAGAAAGAAACGGGCGGAAACCTCGCCGAGGTCCTCGACAAGCTCGCACACGTGATCAGGGAGAGGTTCAGAATCGCCGGAGAAGTGCGTATTCGCACCGCGCAGGGCCGCCTTACTGCGGCCGTCCTCATCGCATTGCCGTTGTTCACGATGCTTGTGTTGCGTGTGATTGCTCCCGATTATATTACCACATTGTTCGTGGATCGCATCGGCCAAGTTCTTCTTATCATAGCCGGCGTCATGCAGATCTTGGGGTCAGTAGTGATTTGGAAGATTGTTCAGATCAAGGTCTGAAGCTTTCGAGGAGAGGCAGCCGTTTCATGTTCGGGTCCGCAAGCATCGTAACCTTCGGAGCGATTCTCGTGATCGTCATGGCCTTGATCTATGCGTTTTCGGGTGGATCGGTCATGATTACCGACCGACTCGGACGTCTCTGGCACCCTCTTGGCCAGGAGCGGGCGGGTATTGGAGAGTCGCGGCGGCGAGTGGTCGGCGCGACCCTCTCTTGGATCGGCAAGGTCTTTCCATCCACGCCCGATCAAGTGGCGAAGGCGGACCCTCGGCTCGGACAGGCGGGCTTCCGCAGGCCCGAGGCGGCCGCTGCCCTCCGCGCTGCGAAGATCATTTTGATCGTGTCATTCGGAGCGGCAGTCTATCTTACCGGCTTCTACAAAAACAGTCCCATCCTCGCGTTCTTGATAGCGGGCGTTGCGGGATACTTATTGCCGGATCTCTGGTTGAGCCGGAAGGTGAAAGCTCGCCAGCAAGCCCTCCGATTGGCTTTGCCGGACGCCCTCGACCTTATCGTCATCTGCATGGAGGCGGGCTTGGGCATCGATCAGGCGCTCCTGTATGTCGGCCAGGAGTTGAGGCTGGCGCACCCGGAATTGTGCGAGGAGTTTGACCTCGTCAATACCGAAATGCATATGGGAAGGACTCGGCTGGATGCGCTCCGCTCTCTCTCCACGCGGACAGGGGTTGACGACATTCAGGCGCTGGTTGCCACTTTGATTCAAACCGACCGCTTCGGTACCAGCGTGTCGCAATCTCTGCGTGTCCACTCTGGCGATCTGCGCACCAAACGCCGGCAGCGCGCCGAGGAGATGGCCGCAAAGACAACCATTAAGATGCTCTTTCCCTTGGTCTTCTTTGTTTTCCCCGCCCTATTTGTAGTCATCATGGGTCCGGCAGTGATCCGCATGTATCACATGTTCGTGGAACCTCATTGATGACACAGTCCGCACGGGTTAGGGAGCAGGTTATTCCCGGTCGACGGAAGACCGGTAATCTTAATAGGGAGCCCAATTCACTGTGTCAAACATTCAAATTATTGCTGCGATCCTGGCTGTCATCGTTCTCGCCATCATCATCTGGCGCCGAAAGAGCAGGGCATCCAAATAGTTTGGGCCAGTTATGGGATGCCCTAACTCTCGATTTGCGAGGCATGATCTGTGCAAGTTCAAGTCCCTAGCGGCGGCAAGTATATGTGTGTTTACAACAAGACCCGCGAGAGGTTTGTGGCCACGCATGCCACGGTGGCTGATGGTTACTTCAGTCGGCTGGTGGGCTTGCTGGGCACGACGCGGCGTTGGGCTCGCCCCGGGAATGGCCTCTGGATTGTGCCCTCGCACGGAGTTCATACAATTGGTATGTTGTACGCTCTGGATCTGATCTTCCTTGACCGTCATCTCACCGTGGTTGGGGTTGAAGAGCATGTTCGCCCCTTTCGCATCTCCAAAGTGAGCTTCAAAGCGGACAGTGTACTGGAACTTCCCGTCCACACGGTGTTCCGCACGGAAACTCGGGTCGGAGACCAAATGGAGATTTCGCGGGTGCGCGCTCACGAACCGGCGGTTTCGACCTAATTCTGCACCTGGACGTTTTCCCTGCGGGCAACTATCTTCCCCATCATCTCGATCCCACGCAAGCGTTTCTTATTGAGCCATTCTGTCAAACCTCTTGCCGGGAAAAAGCCTGTTGGGTATATCCTAATGCAGGGTTCATCGTCCGAAGCCGCAATTCTCGGGCCAAGGCCTGTTCTCCAGGAGTCCGACAGGCGGAAATCATCACATGCAAATAAATGCGAACACGATTTTCATTACCGGCGGCACGTCGGGGATTGGCAGAGCCTTGGCCGAGGCCTTCTACAAGCTCGCGAACCAAGTCATCATTGGCGGACGGCGGGAGGATCGCCTCCGGGACATCTGCGCGGCTAATCCCGGCATGCGCCACTTTGTGCTTGATGTGCGGGACCCCGTGGCGGTCCGGAACGTCGCCCGAAAGGTCACGTCGGAGTTTCCGTCTCTTAACTGCGTGTTCAACAACGCAGGCGTGCAGCGGCGGCTGGAGTTCGTTCCGGATACGCCGCTGGATGAGGCAGGATTGCAGGATGAAATTAACACCAACGTCCTGGGAGTTATTCGCGTCGCCGCTGAGTTTATTCCGCACTTGACCCGACAATCGAACGCCGTGCTGATAAACGTCTCCTCCGGCCTGGGGTTTGTTCCCCTGGCGCGTTTCCCCATCTATTGCGCTACCAAGGCTGCTGTCCACTCATTCACTCTCTCGTTGCGCCATCAGTTGCGAACTTCCGGAGTGAAGGTGATTGAGTTGATTCCCCCGTACGTTGAGACGGAGCTTGGCGGGCCTCGGAAGGACGCCGGGCCGGGAGGCCCCCAGCCGATGCCATTGCAAGCATTCATTGCGGAAACCATGAAGGAGCTCGCGAGCGGCGGCACCGAAATCGCCATTGGGGACGCCAAAAACCTGGTTGCCGCGGCTAACCCCGAGACCCTGATGAAAATCTTCAGAGGAATGAATCGGTAGGAGCAGCGGGTCAGATCGCGCGGCGCTACCTATCGCGGTGACGGGCGGCGGCATTCTTTCCGCTCGAGACGTCCATCTTCGGGGCCGATTCAGCCACGCTGTTACCGTAACCTCACCATGGTCGCGCCCCAGCCCCCGGCCTCGGGAGGCGCGTCGTTAAAGGCGATAACGAAGGCTGTCCGGGCAAGCACGGCGCGTACGGTTTGCCGCTGCACACCAATGCCGCGGCCATGAATGATGCGCAGAGACTTTAACCCCAGACGGTTGGCTTCCTCGAGATAGGCTTCGACAACTGCGGCGACTTCCTTCGGGTGAACGGTGTGCAGGTCGAAAACGTCGGTGATGGGAATGCGGATGGGCTCGTCGTCTTCCATGGCTTGTTCCCTTTGAAACCTCAGGTGCCGCGCTGGGTCCGCGGCCAATCGATTCTCCATTGGCCGCCCCGCATTTGCACCCAGAACAGCCGCTTGACCGGAGTCCCGCGCGCGTGGTGGTAAAGCACGGCGGTGCGTTCGTAGAACCCGCGCGTGTGCCACGAGTCTTTGAACTTGAACCGTTGATAATCCAAGTGATGGCAGAATTCATGGCACAGAGTGCTCAAGAAAGTGCCAAACGAAGTCACTTCCTTGCGTACAGCCGTGCGCATCCAAACACGAATCTGCAAGGACTCCGGAGAATAATCACCAAAAAGCTCCGAGGCCCAACCACCCTCGCGGACGCGGATCGGGCGGGCGGCGAGGACACGAATTCCCGGCTTCTCAACCCCATAGAATCCCGCGGCGACGCTCAGGAATTCGGCACACACCGGCTGGATGCCCGCCGTCGTTTCCGCTTCCAGGGCTGAGGCAATGGATTTCGCCAGCTCATGGAATCGATTGTCTGGAGGCAGGGGAAGGCTGGCGAGCAAGTCACTTCGCTGAAACTCCGCGCGCAGGGCCGCATTCCTGGGTGCACGTTCGGTGAGCATTTGATCATGATGACTCCAACCCCTTATGTTCGCAAGCGGCAGGAAGGCCAGGGGTGTGCGCACAAGAGTGAATAGGCGAGCGTATTGCGGGCGTTTCGCGCGCCGGACCGCGGGCATCCTGCCCGCTCTGTCACAACCGGCAGGAGCGTCCCGCCCCCCC
>JBEKLF010000123.1:0-23603 GCA_050010335.1 Terriglobia bacterium | reverse complement strand
CCAGAGTTCCATCGTGAGATTCGATGAGGCGAGCCTTGGTCGGCATGAGCCCAAAACGAATCGCACAGGGGGAAAGGCGCGAGAAAAACCCAACCGCCACCCCCACGGAGAAGTTTTGCTTGGCAACGCCGATGCCGTTATAGACGCGCTACGCCCTCAGTTATCAGTTTTCAGCCACCAGCAAGTCCCATTACGGGGCCTAACGACAACTTACTTCTATCCACAATCAACTAGCCACTAACCACTGCCTTATTCATACCGCAACGCCACCATCGGATCGACTTTTGCTGCGCGCCGCGCCGGCAGATAGGTGGCCAGCGCCGCGACACCTGCTAAGATCAACAATACGGATGCAAACGTCAGCGGGTCGGTAGGTTTGACCCCGTACAGCAGGCTGGACAAAAGGCGAGTTATCCCCAGCGCGGCAATGATTCCAAGGCCCATCCCTATCGAGGCCGGCATCATTCCTTGGCCGACCACCAACCGGAGCACGTCACTCTTTTGCGCACCCAGCGCAACGCGGATTCCGATCTCTTGCGTTCGCTGCGCGACGATGTAGGAAAGAACTCCGAACAAACCCACGGCGGCCAACGCCAGCGACAATACGGCGAACGCCACCAGCAGCGTTGCTTCAAAGCGGTGTTCAAGGGTGGACTTCCCGATCACTTGGTCCATGGTCAGGATATCGGAGACAGCCAATTCGGGGTCAAGTTCCTGAACGACCCGCTGGATCGGCAAGGCTAAGCTGGTGACATCGAAGCTCGAGCGCACGGCCAGCGTCGCGTAGTTGGGAACCTTACCCCCGTAAAGAGGCACAATGGGAAAGTACATGATGGGCTGCACAGGGTTGGCGACATGGAAGCGTGTATCACCCACCACGCCGACAATGGTGAAGGACTGACGGCCGATGGTGACCAAGTGTTTGCCAATCGGATCCTCCCCGGGGAAATACTGGCGGACAAAGGCCTGACTGATAATGGCCTCATGCGTTTTCTCCGGCCGCCGGTTGTCATCGAAAGTCTGCCCGCGCAGCAGGGGAATCCCGAGCGCCGCGAAGTAGCCTGGATCGGCCCAGCGAACGATGGCATACGCCATCTTGCCCAGCGGCAACGGGGGATGCTCGGCGATGGCGAAGCCGCTATCTCCGCCGTAACCTTCCCCCGGCACGACTCGGACGACTCCGGCACCCTGGATGCCGGGAAGTGATCGCACGCGCTCGAGTAGCGCGTCAAAGAAATTCACGCCCTGCGCGGCCTGACTGTACTTCGTCTCGGGAAGACCGAGATGCAGGGTCAGCACGTTTTGGGTGGCACAGCCCAGATCGACGGAACGCAGCCGCGCGTAACTCTTCAGCAACAAACCCGCCGCGATAAGCAATACGACGGCAAGGCCTACTTCCAGCGAAAGCAAGCATTGGCGCAACCTGACCCTCGCGGTCCCCGCGCTGTGTGAGCGCGATGAATCCCGGATGGAAGAAAGAGCCGGATTGCCCCTGATAGAAAGCGAGGACGTCGCGCCCGCGAAAATTGCGCAGGCGAGGATCAACCCCAGTACAAAGGCCACCACCATCCCATCCATATGGATGGCTTCGACGCGGCTCATATCCGGCCGCGTCGCAACGAACCACTGAATCATGGCATACGCAAGCATCAGGCCTGCCGCGGCGCCCGCGGCTGAGAGGAGGAAACTCTCGGTCAGATGTCCGGCAAGCAGCCGCCAGCGGCTCCCGCCCAGCGCCGCGCGGATGGCGAACTCTCTTCGCCGGGCCACCCCGCGCGCCACCAGGAGGCTCGTGACATTAAGGCAGGCAATCAGCAGAAGGCAACCCGTCGCGGCAAGCAGAATGTACAGAGGTGTCTTGATATCTCCGACGACATCCTCCAGCAGAGGCCGACTGTTCGCGCTGTTGCTGATGAAGGGATCATCGAGATGCTGGTCGTGCATGCGGCGCACGATGACGGACAACTCCGCCGTTGCCTCCGTTTCGCTCATGCCGGATTTCAGGCGCCCAATGGCCACGAAATCGTGAGAATCCGGGGCCTGCATCTCTTCTGCCGGAGCTTCATGATAAATCGGGGTCCACAATTGGGTGGACTGGTCCGGATAGGCAAACCATGCGGGCATGACCCCCAGCACCGTGTAAGACTTCGCGTCAAGATGAATGGTCTGGTTCAAAATTGAGGGGTCGCCGCCGAAGCGTCTCTTCCACAGTCCCCAGCTCAGAATGACGCTTGGAGCGGCCGAGGGTCGATCGTCCTCGGCGGTAAAATTCCGCCCGAGAGCGGGCTCCACCCCCAGCGTGGGAAACGTGTTCCACGAGCATTCGGCGGCGCTCACTTTTTCCGCAAGCTGACCGCCCGCTCCCGACAGGTTGTACCGAGCATCGGTCGAAACGATCGCCAAATCGGAAAAGCCATGGCTCTGCTTCCGCCACTCGGCGAACACCCCGCCGGCCACACTGTTGTATGGAAACTTATCGTCCGGGCTGTGTTCATAGAGCCTAACCAGTCGTGCCGGGTCCTTGAAGGGCAGGGGCCGAAGCAGCACCGATCGCACCACGGTGAAAAGCGCGGTTGTGGCGCCAATTCCTAGCGCCAGCGTGATCATAGCGACGACGGTGAAGCCCGAATCCTTATAGAGCGTCCGCAGGCCGAAGCGGAGGTCCTGCCAGAGCGTCTCGACGGCATTCCATCTCCACATTTCCTTACTCCTCTCTTGCGCCAAGGTTACGTTCCCAAAGCGCCGCAACGCGGCATAGTGAGCTTCGTCGGGCGGCATGCCGGATTCCAGGTTCTCCTGCTCTTCCATTTCGAGATGAGCGCGGATCTCTTCCGCGAGATCGTCCACCGGCTTCCGCCGCCGAAACAGAGCACCGAGTTTGGAAAGTTCGCGACGCAAGGTCATACTGAGCTCTCAGCTATCAGCCTTCAGCTACGGCCCACCCCATTCTTCCGGGCAAACTTGGCGCGGACCGGTTTTGTAGGGCCAGCGCCGCTGGCCCCTACAACGCCCCCGCGACGTGGTTTGTACGGCGCGGCCTTGCCACATGCGGAATGCGTCTACAGCTTAAGCTCAAGAAAGTTCCCCATTTTGCGGCGTGGAAAGAATCCACGCCGCTCGAAAAGCCGCAGGGCCGGACTGCGGGCCCTGCGCTCCCCCAATCCTGACCACTATCCACTGCCTTACTCATACCGCACTCATACCGCAGAGCCACCATGGGATCGACCTTGGTCGCGCGCCGGGGTTGACGGCAGTTTCCGTTTGTGTTACCTTTCTGCCGTATGAGTCATACAATAAGCGTTCGTCTTACACCGGAACTTGCCGAGTGGCTCCAAGAGAAGAGCCGGCGGACGGGTTTGCCCGCCGGCCGGATTATCCGTCAGCAACTTGAGCGTGCCCGGTCCGAAGCTGGAAACCAGCGCTTCCTTCGCCACGCAGGAAAAATCAGCGGCCCCCAGGATCTCTCCTCCCGCAAGGGATTTGCGCGTTCATGAAAGCCATTGCCGACACCGGCCTGATCGTGGCCTTTGGCAATCGCACCGACCGTTTTCATTCTTGGGCGGTGGAAATCGCCAGCAACATGACGGAACCGCTCCTGACCTGCGAGCCGGTCTTGGCGGAGGCGGCTTTCCATCTTCGCTCCGTATCGTACGTTCTGTCCCTGATCGAGGACGGAATGTTGCAAGTCTCCTTCGAGATACCGAAGCATCAAAAGCGCCTAGCGGAGCTGGCGGAACGATACCAGGACCGCCAACCCGACCTGGCGGATCTGTGTCTCATCCGGATGAGCGAACTGTTTCCCCAACACACCGTGATCACCGTGGACGAGGAAGACTTCCGTATCTATCGCCGAAACAATCGTGAGACGATCCCGCTTCTCTGCCCACCCAGAAGTTCACGACGGTAGTACGGGTCTCCTCCGACAAGCGCTGGAAGTTGCGATTCTGCCCATCATGCACCCCTAACCACTATCCACTGCCTTACTCATACCGCAACGCCACCATGGGATCGACTCTAGCTGCCCGGCGTGCGGGGATGTAACTGGCCAGCAGCGCGACTCCCATAAGCAGTGACGGAATCATGAGCAGCGTCAACGTATCGTAGGCGCTGGTCTGGAATAGCGTCGCCAGGATCAGCCGTCGGACCAGGGGAAGCAGCGCCAATCCGACCGCACAGCCGGCGACTGCAAGTGCTGCGCCGCGTTTCATGACCGTCCAGTACAGTCCCGGCCGGCCGGCTCCCAGCGCCATGCGGATTGCCATTTCTCTCTGGCGCTGCGCCACCAGGTACGACATCACTCCAAACAACCCGATCAGCGCCAGGGCCAAAGCGATCAGCGCAAATGACAGCATCAGGACCGTTGTGAACCGGCGCTGCGCTACCGATTCGGAAATCAGTGTGTCGAAGGTGGTGAAATTGTAGACAGGAAGGTCGCGATCGAGTGACCAGACCTCTTGCTGGACCTCGCGGAGGAGCCCTTGGCCGCCCTGCCTGCCAGGCCCCGTGCGCAGGAGGAGGGCAGTGCGCTCGCTCGCGCCGCTTTGGACTTGGAACATCGAGTGGTAGATCATGGGTGGCGGCTCAGCGTCGAGGGCTGAAATACGCACGTCCCCAGCGATGCCGATGATCGTGAACAGCCCGCGATCTCCCCAGTGGAACCGCTGGCCCAGCGGATCCCGTCCCGGGAAGTAGCGGCGCGCCAGTGTTTCGTTGATGACGGCTGCGGGTGGGGCATCAGGCCGGTCCTGCTCGGTGAAGTCCCTGCCACGCTGTATCGGGATTCCCATCGCGCGGAAGTAGCCAGGGCTTACCAGCGAGTTCTCCGCCCAATGAAAGTCGTCGGGCGCAGCGTGTTCGAGGCGAAAGCCAATCTGCCGGGAATCGCTAAGCGGCAGATGACTTGCTTCCGCCGCGATCTCGACACCAGGGAGATTCCTGACCCGTTCGATCAACTCCTTTTGCACTGCCGCTCTCTTGACGGGATCGGGGTAGCGCGCCTCGTCAAATAGCGTGCGAATGATGTATACCCCCTGGGGACGGAAGCCAAGCGGAACATTTAAGACGCGCACGAAACTCTGGAGGACAAGGCCGCCGGCCATTAACAAAACCACAGCCATGGCAATTTCCGCCGCCGCGATGAAGCTTTGTAAGCGCTGAGTTGCGCGGGCCTGCCCTGCCCGCGAAGACTCCTTCAGTGAATCCTCCGGTGATGTGTGCGAGAGTCGCCAGGCGGGAACAAATCCGAAGAGCAGGGTAGTCAGAAGCGAAAGGACAACCGTGAACAGGAGCGCCGAGGGGTCGACGGCAACTTCTTGCAAGCGCGGCACGTCTGCGGGGCCGAAGGTTCGTACACCCTCTACCAGCAAGACCGCTAAAGCGAACCCGGCGCCCGCTCCGAGTATCGACAACAGGAGGCTCTCGACCAGGCACTGCCCCAATAACCGGCGCCTTGCGGCTCCGATGGCGCTCCGGATCGCCATTTCGTGGCTGCGGTGGCTGCCTCGTGCCAGCAAAAGATTCGCGACGTTGGCGCAGGCGATCAATAAAACGCACGCGACCGCCGCCATAAGTAGCATCACCAGGGGCCGCGCCTTCTGCACCGCATATGCGGCGAAGGGGTGGACGTGGGGAACCACCAGCAGCGTGCCGGAGTAATGATACTGCTCCATAAATCCGGCGGCGATGGCTGAGACATCGGCCTGGGCCTGCTGCGGGCTCACCCCCGGCTTGAGCCGGCCAATGAATTGGACGCCAAATTCGCGCAGCCGATCCTGCAAGCGATCCGGAGGGAATATTTCCGGTACCCAGAGATCCACTCGTTCAGAGAGTGGCGCACCGTCAGAGGGAAACTGGAATGATGCCGGCATGACGCCAGCTATCAGGTAAGGTGTTTCATCGAGCTTGATGGTCTTGCCCAGAATCCCGGCATCAGCCCCGTAGTGATCGTGCCAGAGGGAGTAGGAGAGCACGGCCACGGGTGTGCCCCCCTGTCGTTCATCGTCGGATGTGAAAGCATGCCCGAGTCGCGGCGAAACCCCGAGCAATGGAAACACTGAGGCGCTCACGGCCGCCGCGTTCACCCGGAGAGGGGTCCCCGCGCCGGTAAGATTGAACCCCGCCGCCTCATACGCCGCCGACTGGACAAAGGAGCGATTGCGGTCGCGATAATCCAGATATTCACCGGCCGCCATCCCAATTTCATTGTCATATCCCATCTGTGGCACGGTTTCGGATACCACCACCAACCGTTCCGGATTTCGATATGGGAGCGGCCGCAGAAGGATGGTGTCCACCAGACTGTAGACCGCCGTATTCGCGCCGATGCCGAGAGCCAAAGTGAGCACCGCAACGATTGTGAACGCGGGGTTCTGCCGCAACTGACGAAGACCGTAGCGGAGGTCCTGCCCGAGTGCCTCGACGGAATTCCATCCCCACATTTCACGGCTCCTCTCTTGTGCCAGGGTTACGTTCCCGAACCGGCGCAACGCGGCATAGTGAGCTTCGTCGGGCGGCATGCCGGATTCCAGGTTCTCCTGCTCTTCCATTTCCAGATGCGCGCGAATCTCTTCCGCGAGATCGTCCGCGGGCTTCCGCCGGCGAAACAGAGCGCCGAGTTTGGCGAGTTCGCGCCGTAAGGTCATTTGAAGTCCTCAGCGATCAGCAACCGTAGCGCGGACCTGTTTTTAGGTCCGCGGCTCGCCCCCAAGCGATCGGAAAAAGGCGCGGACCTAAAGAACAGGTCCGCGCTACGCCCCATTTCGCTTTTCGGCAATCGACAATCGAAAATCGCCAATCCCTCACTGCCCTTCCTCGGGCTCGGCGGGCCGCAGAACGCCGGTAATGGCCCGCACAAAACGCTCCCAGCGCGAGGTCTCAGCCACCAATTGCCGGCGCCCCGCCGCGGTCAGGCGGTAATATTTGGCCCGCTGTTTGTTTTTCGACACGCCCCAATCGGCCGAAATCCATCCTTCCTGTTGCAGGCGCTGGAGGGCGGGGTAGAGCGACCCGTGCTCCACTCTGAGGGTCTCCTCCGATAGGCGCTCGATGGACTTGGCAATGCCGTGTCCGTGAGTGGGACCCCACAGCAAGGTGCGCAAAATCAGCATGTCGAGCGAGCCATAAACAAGTTCGATTCGGTCTCCCGAGAGTTGTTTCGTCATAGTGGCAGGTAATCTACCACGTGAGGTGGTAGATTGTCTACTAAAATAAACGGGGGGAGGGCTGATCTAATTTCAAGGTGGGGCACCGATCTTTAGGCCGGCACGTGCGGATGTAGCGCCGGGCTTCAGCCCGCACGTGCTGACGTAGCGCGGGCGTCTCGCCCGCTGGCGCGGGAGCGTCCCGCTCCCGCCACAACCGCGCGGGCAGGATGCCCATGCCCCAGCGGGCGGGACGCCCATGCCCCAGCGGGCGGGACGCCCGCGCTACGCCTCGTGCCCTGGCCGTCCAGGCCATGCCTTCCATGGGCTGATGCCTGCGCCAGGTTCACGAAGTTTTTCTGGAGCTTGTACAGGCTTTCACGGCGGCGAAAGGAATCGCAGGATCTCGCGCATCACGCGGTCTCCTTGATCCGTCTGAAAGAGGTATTGCGCCTGGGCAGAGCCATCGAGGATGATCAACTCCTTGGGTTGCGGCGCTTTCTCATATTGCTCGCGAATCCTCGGGAGCCTCGGTCCATCCGTTTTAGCGTCGTCGCGGGCCTCGATGAACAGTGTGACCGCCTTGAGTTTCTCGGCGGGCCCGTTCGGCGACGCGCCCATGAGGACCAATCGATCGATCTCTCCCGGTCCGGAGGCGATCGAATTCCGCTTGGAATTCGTCACTCAGGCTGGGCGTGCAGCCGAAGCCAAGGTTCCAAACGCTCTCGGCGGAACTGGTTGCTCTCGTAAAGCTCCATCAAGAAATGATAGGCCTCGAGATCATCGAAGTTCAGCGTGAAACCGTTTATGCGCAGGAACCCGGCGGTGACCGCAATAGCCGTTCGCTTGTTTCCATCGACAAAGGGATGATTCTGAGAAAGGCTCTCCAGCAACGCGGCCGCCTGTTCGATGACGTCGCGGTAATAGCCGCTCTGCGGCCTGCCCAAAGCCGCTTCGAGGGCGCCGCGGTCACGGATGCCTTGTGCCCCGCCAAACAGAGCTATCAGACGCGAGTGAGCTGCGAGCACCTCAGGAAGGGAAGGGTAAAGCGTCACTGGGCGAGCCGACGGAGCAACTCGGGGTGAGCGGAAATGAATTCGTCGACCGCCGCCTGGAAAGAGGTTTGCGGAGCGTTCCCGTTTCGCTGCTTCAGGAAAGTGATGAATTCTTCCACCGCGGATCGCTCCGCCGGGGACAGCTCCGAAACGAGTTGACTCAAATCTGCAGGACTCATGCTCCACCAGAACAAGAAAAAGTATACACCGGCGATAACCCGCCAGCAACAAGGTTAAAGCCAGGCAGCGGGTCGAGGCGCAAACGCGGCTCTTAGGCTGCCACTTTCCTTGTGAAACCGGCCGCCGTGGGCCAGCACCACGCCGCGGTCACCCTTTCGCATAGGTCGGCAGAGACGGGTCCCTCCGTCCGCAGTCGCAAAGGGAACGTGCTCCGGTGCCACAGCAACCCCGGTAAAGGCGAGAGCTGCAATGATTGAAAATAAGTTGACGAAAACCCGATACAGCACGGTGGCTTCCACCATTTCCGCCGATGGGATATTCCCCAGACACTCTGGCAATTTCATCACCGCGCCAAAAGCACTATTAGGTCCGTGTCTCAATTCAGCCTTCAAGACGGGGAAGCCATGAGGTGGCAGCACCTCCCGATTCAGTTCGTTTTGGGTCGGGTTTGGCTCCTTCCTCTACGGATTGATCTTGATATTCGATCCCGGGAGCTTATAGTTCGAGTACAGATGCTCGTCACGAAAGACTATGCCATCCCACACGGTGGTTACGATGACCTGAAGAGGAACCCACAGGGGAGTAGAATCCGCATCAGAGATATGGACTTCACCGAATTGAATTTCGGTTGTCTGCAGTTCGAGTTTGACGTCGAGCCGAGGCTTCAAGAGATCCGCCCGCATTTTCAGTATCTCGTTCGTGGCCGTGTCGATCCACACCACGCCCTGCTGCAAAACCAAAACGGGTGGACCCTCCAGGCGGGGATTTACCAAACCCACGCCGATGGCCCAACCCGGCCTTTGTGCGAAACCAATGACAAGCGCTAGATGCGTACCGGATCGCTGCTTGCCGAGATACCGAAATTTCGACCCAACCTGGTTTCCGGTATGGAACAGAGCCCACATCGACGCAAACCCTTTGGTAAGAAGATCCCCTGACTCTGAGCCTTGAGCGGGCTTTCCATCGATGCCAGTACGGTACTCTTCAATTCGCACGGACCCGGCGTCGTAACGGGGGAGTATCAAGTAACTGAACTCGTGGTGGATGGTTCTTTCCAGGTGACCGTTAGAGCCGTACTGCTTTTGCGTAACCTGTTCATTCGCGATGATCTCGGTAAACCTCTGATAGGACACTTCGACGGTCTTGCCCACCGCGCTCAATATGTGAGGTAGTTCTTGCTGGTCGGCAGCAGGCGCTAGTCCGCGCAGCTCAGGCAGGGCCTTCACCAACTCTTCCGAAGGCAGGTCGATGAGAGTGTAGGCGTTTTGATAATAAGCCTGCCCGCTGGTGTCCAATATTTCTTGCGGCATGAGCTCACGAGCCCAGGCGCCTCCTTGGCCATATGCCATCCCGGCGGCAAACGCGATCAAGACACTGGCCGCCACCTGAGCACGGTTCAGGGAGTAGCTGGACTTTCGACCCCTGATGTTCAGATTCATTGCCATCAGCCGCATCTGCGCACGTTCGAATTCTAACCGGTCGTGGGCACTCTTCGGCCCAGCGCCGCCGGAGGCACTGTCAACCACCGATTGCTTTTACGTCCTTGACCAGTTTTGAGAACGGGCTCTTCAGCAGCGCTACACGGTTTGCTGCGCGATCTTTGACTTCGGTTCGATAAAGCAATCTTACAGACGCGCGATCGTAAACGAGCAACACGACCTGGGTCACCGTTTCGACAGAGTCTGAGGAGGTCGTTCCCCCACGCTGGTCTTTATTAGCCACTGTTAGATAACTCTCGCTGTGGGCGAAATATATTCTGATGACGGCGTCAGCCGCTGCGCATTGGTCCACTAGTTGCCAGTTCAAGTGCTTCAGCAATCGACGTGGCTGGTTTTCCTTTGCCACGAACGTCTTGATGTCGGAGGCCACCTCCGCTTGTAAATAACTCGTGTCCACGCAGAAAGTTCTTACCCCACGGAGGGCTTCGCGATCAAACAGAGCCAATCTCCGCAGTTCGGCGTGCGCGGGTGCAGAACTCGTCGAGATATTCCCCGCCGGAGCTCGCGCGGATAAGCCCTCTGGTTCGCCGTACGTTCTGGCGGCAGTCGTCGGAATATTTGCTGCCGGCGCTGGCGGGGCCGTGCCTCCTAGTCCGGCGTCGGTCGTGGCCGTAGTCATCGGGATGTTTCCTCTCGCCGCTGGCACGGCCAAGTCCCCTGGTTCGGGGTGCGATGTGGCGGCAGCAACTGTATTACTTCTTGCCGACGGCCAGTAACCGCTCTTGGCTCGAACCATGAGGATCTTGCCCTTAACCTGCACTTTAATGGTCCGGTATTTGCGGTCTGATATTTGATTGGTTGAATTATAGGCCAACACGTAATACTGGCGCCCGTCGGCAAAAGCGCGGCGCATACCCTTGAGCGAGTCGTTGCTGTTGCCAAAGAAAAGGCCGCCCGTAGCTTCCGCTAATTCCCTCAGCCCATCATTTTTTTCCACCGCGGACGCAGTTTTTTGACCTTGAATCTCGGGCATGGCCCTAGGCGCCGTCTTCGACGACATGGATGGGCCGGTGACGTCGTACCCTCCTTGGGGCATCACATAAACACCGCGTGAGTCGACGGTATAAAAGACCACGTTAAAACTGTCGGCTAGCCGCAACACCGCGTCCATTTCGGAATCGACACGCGCGGTGGGATCGTGCAGCGCGATTTTCGGGTCACCCAGGTAGATGGCGATCAACTCGAAAAGGTCGCGGCCAGGTTGAATCGTGAAACCATCAGAAACCAGTACGATCGTCCGCTTGCCCGATACCGTTCCCAATTGCTCCACCAAGCCTCGAAGCCGCTCGAGAAAGTCTTGCAATTGGTGAGCATGTTCCTCACCGGCTGAGGCTGCAAACGATTCGATTTCCTGCACGGCCGGTCCCGTGGAGCACTTACCCTCACCGCACGGACATTTCTGGCAGTAATCCTCCAACATCCGCCTGAGTTGGGCTTCCTGCTGTGCACGGCTGGTCTGTTCACTCGCGAGAATGTACTTGGTAAATTGCTTGTTTTCGAGCGCGCGTGATACATCTGAGGGGTCTGTCGTCAACCGCTGAACCACGCTCGTGTTTTGCGATAAAGCGACAAGCGCATAGAGTGCTGAACCGGGCCGCTCTTCGGCAAAGAGCTTCTTCAAGGCGCCACGAATTTGCACGAAGTTGCCAAACTCGGAGTTCAAGGTGTCGATGACCACCAGGTAAGCCGCGTCCGGTCTCCCGATCTCTTGCGGTGACGGAGTGATGGCTTGGGTGCCGGACGCGGGAACGGCAGGCTGGGCCTCGAAAAGTTTGGCGGCGCCATCGGCTTCCGAAGTCAAGGAAACCACCTTCTGTTCCACTCCATCTTCAAGCACCTCGAAATCGCTCGAACGGAGTCCGAGCACACTGTGTCCCTTGGAATCCGTGACGACCACGGGCACTAAAACCTGTCTTACTTCGATATGGATGCCAGGAATTTGCGGACTGGGCTGCGGTTGCTGCGCTGAAGCATTGTCTGTGGTCCCGCTCAGCGGGACCGACGGGGCTACCTGCCCGGCCACTGCAACAGAATGAAGAGGAATTAACAAGAACATCGAGAGTGCTACTTTCACAGAGCACCTCGAACTACGAAACTTCCTGACGCCGCCGGTATTTCGGCTGCTTCACGCGAGCATTGTAACTAAGTTGCGCAATATAACCAATTGGTTTTCCCAAGTTGACGGCTTATGTGCGCGCTGAAGAGAATCGGCGATTTCGCGCCTTCGGTTCTGGACGCGAGGGGGTTAATCGAATCCGCTTTGGGTTCCAGTCTCTTCTGCGCACGTCCACGCAGTTGCGCACCACTCATACCTCGGATGACGGATGGCTAGGCCTCGCGGACAACCCTACTGCGCGTCTTCCATCACATCGTGGTAAGGCTGTTGCGACTCATAGAGTTTGATTCGCGTGTTCAGGCCATCCACAAGCGGCGCCCGGTTCTGGTGTTCGGCGAGGTCCAGGGCCTTCTGCGCGGTCGAAACAGCCTCGGGAAATCTTCCCGCTTCGGCGTAGGCTGCCGCCAGGGTATCGAGGTAGGCGGGATTGCGTCCACCGGAGAGTTGCACGGCGCGCTCGGCAAATCTCACCGCTTCCGCGCCGTTGCGGTCGGAGGGGTTGGGGCTCGCTGCCAGTGCGTGCGCGGCGTCGTTCATGGCCGGCACGTAATTCGGGTCTACGCGCAGAACTTCGCGCCAATGGGTGAGCGCCTCCTGCGCTCGGCCCTGGGAATAGTACAGCGTGGCTCCCAGATAGTAGTTGGCTTCCACCAGATCAGGCCTGATCGCGAGCGCCTTCTGCAAGTGGGGCAGGGCCTGATCGTACTGCCCCTCAACCACCAGAAGGCGGCCGAGGTCGCTCTGGGCCTCCGCGAAGGAGGGATTGATTTCCACGGCCTTCTCAAAGTGAGGTCGAGCTTGGTCAGGCCGGCCGGTCATCGCCAGCGCCCGGCCCAGGTTGCGGTGGGCGTCGGCATAGTTGGGGTTGATTTCCAGCGCCTTCTCGAACTCGGCCTCGGCCTCATCGATGCGCCCTTTGCTGCCCAGGGCCAGGCCCAGGTGGTCGTGGAGCTCGGCGGACTCGGGGTAATACTCCAAGCCTTTCTCGAAACTCTGGATCGCCTCATCGGGCCGGCCCGCCGCCAGCAGGGCGCGGCCCAGATTATTGTGAACGGCGTGGTATTGCGGATTCAGTTCCAGCGCCTTCTCATACTCGGGCACCGCTTCCGTAAACCGGCCACTCAGCGCCAGAGCGGCGCCCAGATTGTTGTGGATCCGCGTATCATCTGGATTGGTCGAGGCAAGTTCCTTCCACGCGGCGATCGCTGCATCATATTGGCCCTTGTTGGCCAATTCCATCGCCTGGTCGAATTTCTTGTACATGTCGACCGCGGGCGTGTTGATCGCTTCGATGCCATCTTGCGGAATGTTCACAAACTCCGGGAGGTTTACGGCGCGATTGGAGGCCGTGGAGTTTTCCACCAGAATCGCCGGGCTGTCGTTGCCCTGCTCGTCGATGTGGGTGAGGTACATCTGGGTGTAAGGCGAGCGGGCCTTGGAAGAAAACACCAGCCAGCGCCCATTCGGCGAGAAGCTGTGCCAGGAATTCATGAGCGGCGTATTGCAGCGCATCCGCCGGGCCTCGCCGCCCTGGGCCGGGACGATATAAAGCTGACTGTCAGGCCGCATCAACTGGGCGTTGCGGCACTGGACGAAAACGATCCAGCGGCCGTCGGGCGAAACTTTGGGAAACGTGTTGCTCATGCCGTTGCCCGACGCTCCGGCGATCGCCTCCGGCTGTCCGCCTTGCCCGCCGTTGAAAGGAACCCGATAGAGATCGTACTGAATTTGCACTTCCTCGGGATCGTTGGCGTACGTGGCCATTTTTCCGTCGGGTGGATAGGGTTCTTTCGCCTGCGCCCGGGCGAAGACGACGTAACTGCCATCGGGGCTCCACACGCCGTCAGTCTGCACCAAGCTCGGATCATCGGCGCCCGCCAGGGGCTCGCGATGGCCGGTATCACGGCTGTACCAGGCCAGAATTCCACGCGTGGGATAAAAAACCTGGAGAAATTTGTAGTTCTTGAAATTGACCACGTAGTAGTTGTTCTGCGGGGCGCGGTCCGCCGTGTTCACTGTGGTGAGCACATACTCTCCGTCCGGCGAAACCTGCGACATGAACCCCACTCGGTTCAGGGCGAATTGCCTGTCCTGCGAAGGATTCCAGTTCACCATGTCTGCGGTGTTGATGGTGATCTGCTTCTTAATGGGGACCAGCGCGTAAAGCCCCTTGTCGTTCGAAGGGCCGTCCATGTCCATCCCCATCGTCTTGCCGTCGCGGGAAAAGGAATGGCAATTGGCGCAGGTGTACATGTCCTTCAACACCACCCGGCTCTCGGGCTTGCCGATGTCGCGCAGGCGCCAATTGATCAGCGGAATCGCGGTCGAGGCCAGAGGCTTGATGATTCCCTTCTCCGTTTCCGAGGGCATCAGCGGCACATCGCGATAAAAAATGGGCGCGCCGACGGGGTCTTTGGAGGTGTGGAGGGTCACGCGCCCGGCCGATACCGCGTGCTTCGCGTCCTGCGCAGTGAATCCGCTCAGGGTCACGACCGCGGGACTCTCGACGGAGTGCTTCTTGATCGCCTCCCAGACCTCGGGGGTGGGAACCCAGGTGTGCGCCGCGGCTTGCTCCGGCGTGAGCTTGGGCAACTCGTTTGTCGAAGAAATACAGCGCGGGTCGATCTCGCCAATCGCCATCGGCGGGCCGGGGGATTCAACTTTTATTGGCGCCGCGCCATCGCTGAACGCGATGTCAATCCGCCAGCGAGCGGTCGACTCGGCGGGGTCGCGCCAAATGAACGTGGGGGGAATGATATCGGGCGGGAAAATCGATCCGTCAAGGGGGTAGTCGATCGTAATCGCGGGCAGATGCGCCGCGACCACTTGGGCGTGCTTCGCGGGCCCGGCATTAACCCTGTTTACCCCTGACAAAGCCACAAGGATGGCGACGAAAATCAGGCGAGCGATATCGCTCCGCCTGGGACCGCGCTCGCTGGGGGCGGATACCGGGCATCCTGGGAGGAACATCCCCTCTGAATTGGATGGGACTGGCCTATCACTACGAATGCCCATTTTGTCCGAAAACTCCTGGTTCAATTCCGATCGCCCCTCCAAGTGTCCCGCCCCACGGAGTGCATGTCAATGGTCGAATTGTCCACCCCCTCCGCCCCTTTTCAGACCCTGGCCGCCAGTCTTCCCCCATCTCGTCGGACTTCTTGTCGCTTTTCGAAGCGACGCCTACTCCCCCCCTGGCCAAGCCTTACCGTCGGCGAGTCGCGGGGAGTGTTGGGCATTAGCCCTTTATCCACAATCAACCAAGCCCAAAGCCGCCTGGGCCTCGTTCAACCTGCGGAATGGATGCGCCCCACCTCCACCGACGCGCTACTGCCCCTTAGCCAACCAGTTGTAGCTTGCCAATACTTCTCCCGTATCGTCGACCAGCAACAGTGCCGCTCGCCCGGGCTCAAGCTTGCCGGCAAAATCCTTCCCGCTCCTGGTATCGCGAAATGACATATCCGTCGCCGACGATTCGGAAGTCAGCACGTAGAGCGTGGCGTGCTCGAATTGCGTTGGGCAGATCAGCATGCCGGGATCATTCAATGTTGTGGTGTACGGTTTCTTGGCGTCGGCCACCTTCAAAGCATGGCGATAAACGTCGCCGACAGCTTTGAGGTTGTCATTAAGTTCGAGGGGCAAAGCAACGATAAGGATTCGGCCTTTGCCCAGTGTGTTCTCCAGATACGTCGCGCCATTGGGCAAAACGGCTCGCTCCAGCTCAGTCGTCTTCATACCGGAAAAACTCAACTCTGCTCCACCACCCGGCCAAGTGAGAGGATTTTCGCGCGTGTCGAGCAGGCCGGAGTGTAGATCGAGCCCCAATTGAGCTGCCCGCGCGGTAGCATGAAAATGCTCGTCGTTATCAAATGCCCCTGTGACCAGCAATGTAGAGCCATCGCGGACTTTCGCGAGGATCGCTTGCCAAGCCTGTTCATTGAGCACCCAGGGAGACGGCAGCAGGATGAGCTTGGGGTTGCCGAGTAATTGCGTCTGATACTCGCCCACGACATACGCCGAAGAGCGGGCGTATTGATAGAGCGCGCGCACGCAATTTTGCTGGGCTTGGAGCGCGGTCGGGTTGTACACCGAAAGCTGGAGCGATTGCGGCAACACGATCGCGACTTCCGGCAGCTTCAACCCCGTGGCGTGGGCCTCGGCCTTGGCGGCGAACTCGCCCATGCTGCGCATCATGTCTTCCCAGGTTTTATTCGAACCATCGCTGCGCTTGATGCCGAAATCGCCGCCCGTCCCCCATTCCCATTGCAAAGAACCGCTGTTAGCAGCGGCAAAGCCCAGCGCCCACTTGCGTTCGATCAGACCATAGGATGTAAGTTCGTCGAATCGCTGCGCGCCATCGGGCCGCCAAACGGGCTGGTAACCCGTCTCGCCCACAAAGTTCGGAACGCCCACGCGCTTGGCGGCAACTGAATCCCACAGCAGCGCGTCGTCCTGCCAATAGGTGTGATTAACGGTAAAATCAACGCCGGCATCACCAAAGAATTGGTTCAGCACGCGATCCGTGACGCCTCCCTCATCGATGCCGACGTCCACGAGTTGATGACTCCCCGTCGCGCGGATGCCTGCCACCATTCTGCCCACCCAGCGGCGAAACATCTCCTGCGCAAACAGGTTGTAATCGACGGCCCGCACCAGGCGCGGATTGCCGTACCGCTCGTGCATAAGGTCACCACCCTCCGGCAAGGGAAGGCTTTCAAAACTTCCCAACTCTTGCGGTGTCAGGTTCCATGCGCGCCCCAGTTCATCCAGCGTCACGTATTTCTCGCGCAGCCAGGAGCGCCATGCGGCGATTTCGGTGGGATCGTTGTTCGGCGTATTGCCGCGCCACAGGTGCTTGGGATTGGAGAAGCTTGGCTCGTTGATCAGGTCCCAGCTCAGGTTTGGCACGCCCTTGAAGCGCCGGACGATGGAAAGCACGTATCGCTGTTGGGCGCGGATGGCCACAGGATCGGTGTAGGGATTTGACCCCGGACCGGTGAGGAACGATTCCTCGCCGGGATGACGCATGATGGTCTGCGGGTCGAACGCGGAAAAGGTGAAATTGACATGAATGTGATGGCGCGCCGCGGAGAGGAGAAACGCTTCCAAGTTGCGCAGAAATCGCTCACTCACCTGCCCGGTCTCTCCGTCAAATATTTCCAGGTGGCCGTTCCATACGCCGGTGCGGATAAAGCTGACGCCGTGGTGCTCCATCTCGGCAAAGTCACGCTCCCACATCCAGGCGTTGCCCGCGCCATGAAAACCCCATCCTTCGTGTTCCGTGGTGAAATAGTTGGTGCCAAAGGGGAAAAAGGGAGCGCCGTCGCGGGTCAGGAAATCGCCCTTCGCGCCATACGTGGACCCGGAGTGCAGCAGTCGATCGTCGCGCACCCAGAAGCCGGTCTGATAGATCTCGCGCGCTTTGCCCGAGTCTTCATAGGCGCCGCGAACTTCGTAGAGTCCCGGCGCGAGCGTCTTCTGATCCTCAAATGCCACGAGCTCATCCACCGTGCCGCCGGAACATTTCACTTGCCGCGTGGCGAGAGTCTTGTTGCCTGCCACGAGTTCGATGCGCACGCTTCCCGATTGTTCCTGACCCAGGCGCTGCTTGCGCGCATTCGTCAGTCGAACCACCAGTTGCGGAATCTCCCCCCCCAGCAGCGTGGCGTTTTGCATTTCGACGCGAAAGGCCGTTGCCCCCTGGCGGGCGTATTCAGCGGACTCGCGGACGATGGTGAGAGCTTCCGGCCGCGACCAGTATCCGGGCTCGGGTTCGAAGCCGAGCACCACAACGCGGGTGCCCGCGGGTCCCCTACCTTCACCTTCCGAGCGGGAGAAGTCCGTGGCCACCACCGGCGCCGCCACGCGCTCGCCGGAAGCGTTTTGGAGATAGCCCAAGCCCCGGCTCACCCACTCGATCACAAAAACGCGCTTGGCCGCTACGTCGCCGCCGCTGAATGTTGCATCCCTCCAAACGAACTTCAGACCCGTGCCAAGCGGCGCCTCATAGGTGTGCTCGACGCCAATCGAGCGTGAATATGCTGTCGTCGCCCGGTCCGCGACGAACCCACCACGTTCCTTCCGCACGGGGATGGTAAGGGGCCGGCCTCCCAGGACGAGCAGATTCCCGCCGGCTTGCAAATACTCCTGCACGGCAGCCCATGCATCGGTGGGAACAGCGGAGCCATAGGGGAGAACCAGCAACTCCGCCCCGTGGAGGGTCGCGGGCTTGATCAATTCATCGAGACTGGTAAACTCCGGCTGAAGCCCGTCCAGAGCATTCCGCAGGGTCTCCTGGGGAACTGGCTGGCTTTCGAGAGTTGGAAACCCGTCCTGCCAGAACACCACGACTTTACCGTAGGCTGCACTTATTGAAATGCATAATGCCAGAATGATTTTTGCTATTGTTCGCATGTTCCTACTCCTAAAATGCTAAGAATCCTTCTTCCCACTTCCCTCTGAGGGAGAGATGGGATCCGTCAGGTGACGGATGGGTGAGGGGGTCTCGCGAAGACATAATGAACAATTTCCTCAGACCTCTTATGTGAAACATACTCGTAGTGCCGACCTTCAGTTCGGCATGTGCCGTGCCAAAGCCCAGCGCTACAAAACTGACCCTTACCTGAGCAAATGTCCTCCGATGGGCAAGGAAGCGCCGCGGACCTACAGAACAGGTCCGCGCTACGATTCCTTCGCGTATCCCATGTCTCGTATCCCGTGTCCCGTTTTTTCACTCCCCGGCGAGTTTTTGCGCCGCCAGCACATCGAAAATGTACGTCGCCGCGCCGCTCAATACATATTCCGTCTGGTACCAGAGGAAGGGGAAGTCTTTCAGCTCCATGTAATCCGGCTTCACCAGCGAGGCGCCCGAGATAACGCCACCGGGAATGTGTGACCAGTCCGCGCGATTAAAGCCATACGCGATCATCGGCGATACGGCCCCAACGCCCGAAACGTAGCTGCGGTTATTGGCGGGATGCGTGCCCAGAACGAAGTCCACGGTGGAAAAGATGAGTTCTTTCCCAAACAGATCAGGAAACGCTTTGTGCAGGTAGTATTGGCGGAAAGCGTCTTCCTGCAAGTTCCAGCCTTCACCCCACACGAAGGAAGAGTGGATGCCCGTGCGCGCTTCCAGCTTGTAATCCGGTTTCAAAATCTCCGGCGGGTATTGTACGCCCCAGGGATTCGCAGCGACTCGCTGGTCAGCGACCGCCTTCCATTTTTCCGCGAGCGTCCGGAGAACCGATTTGCATTCCGTACCTTCGAGCTTGGGGAGGGCGCGTACCAGCACCCACCCCGGCCCGGTTCCAAATTGCTCGCCCGAACCCCCCTTCAGCACCGGAACTAACGCCACGATCCGGTCGCGGTACTTCGCCTCGCCGGTCGTGATCAGCAGTTCCGCGGTTGCCTCCAGTTCCTGGCTGTGAAAGCCGTCGTCGCGCGGTGGAACATAGGAGTTGGGGGTAAATACGGGAGGGTGGGTCTGCTCGTATTGCCAAAGCTCCTCCGCCGTCCGTAGGCACTCATCGGCAAGCTTGTCGTTGTGTCCGTGCAGCACGCGACTGGCCGCCGCCAACGCCTGGGCCACCTCATATTGCAGGCCCGTGTTGCGGTTGGTGAACACCCAGCGGTCATCAGGTTTCCCGGAGTACTCGCCGCGCACCGCATGGGGTTTCAGCTTCGGATCATAGATGTGGTTATCGGTGATGTTGACCGGATCACCCACGTAGGAGTACGCATCTTCGGTGCTCTCTATAATTCCCGGAAAAATGTGGCCCGCGATCCGGTAGGACGCCAGCATGCCCTCCACGCCATATTCGATCTGTTGCAGCATGTCCTGCTTGCCGTCTGCCTGGTGCAACAGAACTTCCCTTTGCGAGCGGTGGATGGTGGTTTCGTCGAGGTTCGGATGGAATTCCTCCTGGGCCAGGGCCAGCGGCAGGGTGGTAAGCGCGAAGCTTCCGGCCGGCAGGTCAAAATCCCCTGCGTCGTGCCACCCGCCCCAATCGAGCCCGGGAATGTGCTCGTTGTCCGCGTACTTCGTTTCGTGCTCGCCCTGCTGGTATCCGTCGATCCAGACCCGGTTGGCGGGCGCCTGCCGTGCGTCGTCCAGGTGGCACGCCCCGTGCCAGGTGCGAGTGCCTTCCTTGACCGCCACATGGCACATTTGGACGGGCAGGAAATACTCCAGGGTCGGCTGCCAGGCTTCGTCGGAGACCTTGTCCGCAATCTGGAAAGGTCCTGCCTCCTGTCCGCGGAATTCCAGAAAGTAGATACCCGGTTGCTGGACATCGCTGAAGTCAAAGGTCAAATATTGATATCGGAGGAACTTGCCCCATGCCTTCGGCACTTCCGATTTCACCAACTTCCGCTCGCCAGCAGCCTGAAGTTGATAAAGGTTCACGGCATCGCTCGAGGAATCGCGCGGGTCCAACTCCAGGATGGCGCGTTTCGGCTGACGCGGCAGATATCCCACTTGCGAAACACCGATGACGGGGGTTCGCCGCCAGCCGGGAGTGAGCTTCGGCGTGATGGTGAGGCCGATTTCCGTGGCCTGGCTTCCGGGCTCAAACGGCGCCTCGAACATGAACCACCCCTCAGGGCCGCCCTCGCGAGTGTCCACCAGCGTTAGCGCACCGTCTTGCCGGGAAATTGTGAAGTTGTGCAAAGGGTCTTCCTGGGCCACGTTCAACATCCTGGCCGGGCCAGAGAGAAGACCCTTGCCAATGTATTGTTCCGGAAAAACCCCGCTGCCGGCGTCACCCTGATACGACTTGGTATAATACGTGCCGGGGTAAAGACTGATTTTGAAACCAGCATGCTCGACTTTGCTCCAATCGAGAGGGTGGCCAAGCTTGAGCGTAATCAACATACTTTGGCCATCAGTTTTCACGATCAACTGATAGCCGGAGTCCCATCCTTGAATACGTCCGAAGACGGTAGCGATCCCCTGGGCGCGGTCCACTTCCCGTCTCAGAACCTGAAGTTCCAGTCGAGGCTGGCCTTGCTTGGGGGCGAGGTACAGGTCGCCGGAATCCAGCACGCGTTCAGCGTTCATGATCATCTGCAACCCACCCTGATACCCCACTTGGTAGTTGTTATGAAAGAGCAGGAATGAGAAGCCGGGGCCGGAAAAATACTCTTGTTCGTTGAGAACGATTCCCTCGCTGGCAAGGCACAGCGTCCCGGCCAGAAAGATAAATGCAAAAATTAAGAAGAATGCGAAACGCCTAAGCATGAAAACTCTCCTTTATGAGCGATCTGCTGCACTTCACGCCCGCCGGGGCATTGTTTCGGCCGGTGTTTCCGTTTTCATTCTCCGGCCGGTGGGCAAATTACACCCGACCACCTCTGAATGCAAGGTCCAAGGGTAAATCGGACAACTTGACATGCTGAGAACAGGTCCAAACGATAACTGGCGGTGACTCATTTTGAAACAGACCGGCCGGATGGAGCGTGGGACGCCCGCGCTACCTCCCATCAGGGCTTGAGCTGGAGGAACGTCACGCCGTAGCCGTCCAGTGTCAATGTCATCCGCGGCGCGGGAGTGACGGGCGTGGCGGCGGGGCCTTGCGCGGCGCTCGTGCTGGCGTCGATCGTCAACTGCGTTGCGGAGGTGAAGGCGCCGAGCGCGGAGACGTCCACAATCACGGTTCGCGGTGCGCCCGGACCATTATCATCGGTCGCCGGGTTCAAGACCGCGCGGTCCGCAACCATTACCACGATGGAGCCGTCGGGATTCTTGGTGGCCAGCGTTTCCACCGTCGCCGTTTCGGTGGAGTTCAAATTCAAGATGCTCTGCGGCGCGCCGGGGCAGGATGCGACTCCGAACGTACAAGCCGGGTAATACCGCTGTAACCAGTAATCCACCCAGTAGCTGAGGTAGGTGTCACCGGTGTTGAAGTCCGCTTCACCGTACTGTGGGTCGGCATCGAAATCCCAGTGGTAAAGCGACTGGGCTCCCGCCTGCGCGAGTTGCGAAAAAACGTAGGGACGCCACGCGGCAAAGAAAGCGCTGGTGCCGCGCTGATCGGGGACGAACTTCTGGCTGGGATTGCACGTGCTATTGCCACTGGAGTTCGCGTAGTCGGCGTTGACGTTGTTCTCCGTCACCCACACCGGCGCTTTCGCCAGGGCAGCGTTGGTCTTCAATTCCGAAGAAATGTATTCAACGTCGGAAACGAAATTGGGGATGGTGCTGAAAACCGTCGTGTCCAAATCCGACTGGTTGCAGGATGAGTAGAAGTGTGTGGCTACGGCATCGACTTGTGCCGTAACGCCGGAGACGAACGTGGGCAAGTAGTTCCGAGGGTCGCCCTGACCGCCGCAACAGTAGTCGGAGAGTTCCACCGCCACAAACTTGATGGGCACCGTTGATTGCGCCGCCTTCATCGCCGGCACCACGGTGTTATAAAGGCTCAAATACTGAGACGCGGTGAGGCCATTGCCATTGGGCTCGTTGAAGATGCCCCACCAGGTGACCGGCGTGACGGCGATGGCCGAGTGGACGTGATTCATACCGTTGGCAGCGGTGAAGCCGGCGCTGGTATTGTAGTACTCCACCACGTTCGCGGCGTAGTTGGCAAAATCCTGGTAGTGACTCTGTTCCAGATAACCGGTGCTCGGATCGTCCATCCAGGAAGGCCCTACGGCGAGCTGAAGCTCCGGGCTATTGTCCGCCACGCTGATCACCGGATTCATAATCGCATCCAGTTTGCTGAAATCCCAGGCGTTCTGGGTTAATTCGGGCGTGGCTTGCGAAACCGGCTGTAATCGGATGTGCTGAGAGTTCAGATTTTTGAGCGTGGTGGTGGTGCCGGGCTCAGGATTGCTGGTGAAAAACTGATAGTCCCACTCGGCCGGCTGAAACGAAGTGGACATGAAAGTCTGGAGAAGGCCGCCTTCTTCCGCGCTGGTGTTGACCGTGGATTCGACCGTGGCCACGACGGCGATCACCAACGTCAGGTTAGCGCTGGCGTTGGTTGTGCCATCGGTGGCGCTGATCGTGACGGAGTAACTCCCAGCAGCCGGAGCGCCCGGCGTCTGTGGGGTAAATATCACCGTGCCGCTATTGCCGCTGCCCGGCGAGTCGATCTGCGTGTTCACTCCCTGGGGGACTGAACTCGCGGTCACCGTCACCGCGGCCGTGTCCCCGGCGGGACGAGTGACATTGACGGTAATGGACGCAGGAGTCCCATCCTGACCGGCGGTCACCGTGCTTGCCGAGAGGGTGATGGAAATGGGGGTGGGCGGAGGCGGCGTGTTGACCGTTCCTCCCCCGCCGCCACACGAAACGACAAACAGGACTACGAATAATGGCGAAACCAAAAGCAGTCGCAATGCGTTCCTACCTTAACTTTGTTCCACCAGAAAGCTGACTTGATGGAAGGGGGGACTATACGCGTCCAAGCAGCCCACGTAAAGGTAATCGTGAAGGCAGGCGGTCGGAGCGTGGGCCCGGAGTGTGATAGGGGTAGGGAGAACCGATTGAATTCGGTCCCCCCTCCCTCCGAACCGGACAGGCGGGTCTCCCGCATCCGGCTCTCCAGTCGGTGGTTTTACCTCGAAGAGGAGTGATGAGCAATCGCCCCGTCGCAGCAGAGAGCAGGGCAGGAGA
>JBEKLF010000122.1:0-23620 GCA_050010335.1 Terriglobia bacterium | reverse complement strand
ACCCTACGACACAGCCGCCACCCGTCTCAACACGCCCCCATTCCTGCGCCCAATTCCCCTCGTCTCGCCGCTCCTGCCTCCCGCCAGCCTCGCGCCCTCCCCCACTGTCTGAATCGCAGTAAAGCGGAAGTTCCGATTGAGTCGATGCAGCAACTATAGTGTATAATCCCCCGAAGCATGTGGCTTTCGAGGTGATCATGAAAAGATTACTTGTCGGCGTTCTATTGATCTTTAGTATTGCCGTAGTGGCACAGGCAACGGAAGGCCTGCGCTGGTCCGAGAACGCCGCAAATGACTGGTACGCAAAGCAGCCTTGGCTTGTTGGAAGCAATTACATCCCCGCCGATGCCATCAACCAGCTCGAAATGTGGCAGGCCGATTCCTTTGATCCCCGGCGCATCGACCTGGAATTTGGTTGGGCCGAAGGGCTCGGGATGAACACCATGCGGGTTTTTCTGCACGATCTCCTCTGGCAACAGGATTCCGCCGGTTTCCAGAAGCGGATTGACGCTTTCCTCAGCGTTGCGGCGAAACACAAGATCAAGCCGCTGTTTGTATTGTTTGATTCCTGCTGGGATCCGTACCCCAAACTCGGCAAGCAGCGCGACCCGCGAACTGGAGTTCACAATTCAGGATGGGTGCAAAACCCCGGGGCTGCCGCCCTGAAGGATGCGACGCAATATCCCCGTCTCGAAGCTTACGTAAAAGGCGTCGTGGGGGCGTTTGCACACGACCGGCGGGTGCTTGGTTGGGACGTTTGGAATGAACCGGGCGACAGGAATGAGGATTCCGACTATTATAATAAGCTGGAACCGCCGAACAAGGCTGACCTGGTGCTCAAACTCTTGCCGAGGGCTTTCGAATGGGCGCGCGCAGCTGGTCCGGATCAACCGCTCACTAGCGGCTTGTGGGAGGACGACCGGGATTGGTCATCGCCCTACAAACTTTCACCTATTGAAAAAGTGCAGTTGGAAATGTCCGACGTGATTTCGTTCCACAGTTACGAAGTACCGGAGGTGTTCGAGAAGCGAGTGAAGTCGTTGCAGCACTACCATAGGCCCATCCTTTGCACCGAGTACATGGCGCGCGGGAAGGGGAGCACTTTCCAGGGAACCCTACCCATCGCCAAGAAATATAATGTCGCCGCAATTAACTGGGGCTTTGTTGCGGGGAAAACGCAAACCTACTTCCCATGGGACTCTTGGGAGCACCCGTACACGGACCGCCAACCCTCAGTGTGGTTCCACGATATCTTCCGGATGGATGGCACGCCGTATCGGCCTGAAGAGGTGAAGTTCATTCGGGCGATTGCCGGAAGCTCTGCGGGCGGCAACTAAGGTGCCCACCTTTACAGGTGCCGAGGCTGATGCGTGTTTTCTCTTCGACCAGCTGGGTTCGGTGGCGGGTCAGGTCGCGCTGGGCGCGCGGCAGAACGAAGCTGCCCTTCAAAAGCCCATGTTGCAGCAGTTGCGCAATCCACTGGCAGTCGCGAAGGTCATTCTTGCGTCCCGGCACCTGCTTTAGATGCTTGGTAATCACCAGGAGCAGGGTGAAACGGCTTTCCAGAATGTTATAAATCGGCTTCCAGTACAAGTACACCCCGGTCGACTCCATGGCCACGTGGATAACCCCGTGCGCGGCCATCCAGTCAGCCATCCCCAAAATGTCCCGTGTTACGGTTCCCCAGTGGCGCGTCTGCTGATGCACCAGGCCACTCGGCTCCATCCCTCGCACACAAGCTTCGACCGATTCTTTGCACACATCCAAACCGACACAGTGAAGAAAAACGTTCTCCATGATGGCCCCCCTTCTTCCTGCGCCGAAGGACATCGAGAGAGGAAACAATCTGCCCTGCGTGCTCTCGCCCAAAGCGAGGCGACTATTTGGGATTCGGAACGATGTCCGGGTCAGACTGATGAGCGGGCTACCCGCTCCAAGGTTGTACGGCCTTCATCCTGCGCAGGACGCATCAATCATAGCCGGGCTCATACCTATTTTCATGCTTTGCGGGTGCCGGATTCCTGCAACAGCACTGGCCAGCGATCCGGGAACAGTTGCTCATCGGGACCTACAAGCCGCAGCTGGTGAAATGAGAATGCTGGGCATCCAGATGTACGCCTTATGTTACCGAACATCAACAGCGCGAACACCGATGGCAAGTACGCGATCGACGCCATACGCAATTCCCGGGCGAGCGAGTTCGAGCGCGTACTCGCCATGCGCACGCCGTAGTACAGAAATCCCGCTCCCAGAATTCCTGCGCCCCCGAGGTACACCCATCCCGCCTGGCCCGTGAAAGCCGGAATCAGGCTGACCGGCAGGAGCGCCAGCATGCAACCCAGAATTCGCCGCCAGCGCCCGCGATGATAAGAAGAAACGTGCAGAACGCGGTGAAGCTCGCATAACGATGAAGCCAGGATGGGTGGTCGTTCCTTTGCATGACAACATCTACTTCCTCATAGCCCTTGTCGAAATGACCACGAAGGGTGGCGCGCTTCCCGGCCAAGCCGCCGCTCACCCGAGGAGGGCTCGGCCCGAGCATCTTCATTCCATATATCCGAACTTCACACAGACGGGTGCATGGAGTTCGAGCACTTGCCCCGTGGCGGTCAGGCGGCCGCTGCTTGCATCGATGCGAAACACTACGAGAGTGTTGGAATTTTGATTGGCCGCGATCAGGTAAGCTCCCGTGGGATCGATGCTAAAGTCGCGCGGTTCCTTTCCTTGGGTGGGGACATGCTCCACCGGCGTCAGCGTGCCGTGGGCGGCGTCGATGGCGAACACCGCGATGCTGTCGTGGCCGCGATTGGAGCCGTAAAGGAACTTGCCGCTTGGGTGCACCTGCACTTCTGCCGAGTCGTCGTGTCCCTTGAAATCCTTGGGCAGCGTCGAGAGGGTTTGGAGCGGGTGCAGTATTCCGCCCGCGGCGTCATAGAAAAAGGCCGTGACGCTCGAGCCCATTTCCTCAATCGCGTAGGCGAACTTGCCGTTGGGATGAAACGCGAAATGGCGCGGCCCCGAGCCCGCGGGAACTTTGACGAAGGGTGGGTCGTTGGCCAGGAGTGTTCCCTTCGTGGCGTCGAAGCGATAAACGAGCAGCTCGTCCAAACCCAAATCCGCCGCGATGGCGAAGCGGTTGTCGGGCGAGAGATTGATGGAATGCGCGTGCGGGCCTTCCTGGCGTTCGCGATTCACCCCATGCCCCGTGTGTTGCACGAAGGCCGAGGCATTGCCCAGGCGGCCGTCGGCAAGCAGGGGAAAGGCAACCACGCTGCCGCTGGTGTAGTTGGCCACCAGCACGTACTTGCCGGTGCGGTCGAGCGCGATGTAGCAGGGGTCAACCCCGCCGGAAGAAACCTGGTTTAGAAGAGTGAGCTTGCCCGTCTTGCTGTCCAGGGCGAAGGCGCTGACAGCGCCCCTCTTCTGGCCCTCGTAGTTCCCGATTTCGTTCACGGCGTAAACAAATCGGTGGTTGGGATGCACAACCAGAAAGCTGGGGTTTGCCGATTCTGGCGCGAGCCCCAGCGGCGTGAGCCTCCCCGAGCCCGATTCAAACTTGTAAACATAAATGCCCTGGCTTTGGGGCCCGGTGTAGGTGCCGATGTAAACAAGGTAGTGGCCCAGGGTACGGTCCTTTTCGGCGGCCCCGGCGCAAATAAGCCCAGCGCAAGTGGCGAAGAGTGTGAGCGGGAATTTCCGTTTTAGCTCCCAACAGCCCGACACTTTACACCCCCGAGGGGTTCCCGCGCACTGTTTTTCTTTGGCTGGGTCCAGGAGCTCGGGACAGGGCCCTGTCTACCCCATCGCGAGTCCCGAAACTGCTGGCTGCGGCCTTCCCATCCGCTTTTGTCAGACACCCCTCCGTCCCTGGCGACTCCAGATCGATTTCCCGGCTGCCACAGCCTCCGCTACCCCGCCGGAAGGGACAGCCCGGCTATCCGCAGGAGCATACTGCCAAACAACCGTCTCGTCAGGTGGCTCTCCGCCATGACTCTCCGCCAGTAGTAGCCAATAGTAGCGCGCGTGCTTAATGAGCGGTCCACCGGTCTTGCCCAGCCTTTGCTGTAAGCTCGTTAGGGATCAGTGGCTGATCCTGTGCGGCAATGCCAGTCGCCGCCACAGGTTCCCCAGGTTATAGGCGATCACGCTCAGCCACAGTCGCACTTCGTTGGACCGGAAACGATGGCAACTCAGCCGTGTCATCTTCACCGCTTGCTTGCCTTCCTTGATCCACTGCTCGGGGGTCCCCCGCTTATTGCAACCGTACCACCGCCCGGCTCGGCAACGTCAGGTTCGTTACGATGAAGCCTACTCGGGGGAACAGTTCCCCAAAGTGGAACTCCACCTTCGCCACGACCCGCCGCGCTGTTTTCCAACTGGCTGCCTGATAGAGAAAACTCTTGTACCAGACGACGGGTTTATGACTCGGCCTTCCTACGGGCCGGGTCAGCAACTCCGCGATGTCCCGCTCCAGGCTGTCGTTGGACGGGATGCGGATCGCATACTTCTCGCGCGCTCTTCCAGCGCCTCATAAACCTCCGGCTTAACAAAGGCCGCGTCGGCACGAAACACCAGCTCTTTGCCTAGCTTCTGTTGCCGCTCGATCTCGGGCAGCAGGAGTTCTTCCCAGTCGTCGGCACTGTAGACGTTGCCGGGCCGCAGCTTGGCCGCCAGACAGTCGCCCTCACGGTTGAACAGCAGCAACGGGTGATAACAGGTCGATTCGAAGTGCCCGTTGTAAGCGGCTTGCTCCCCATACACTGGGATCTCGGTGGATCCCATATCCAGTACTGCCCGGCAAGCTGGATCCATGGCTTCCGCTCTGTCGATCAGTGTCCGATTGAGTCGCCCCAGTCCCGCGAAGTTCTCCTCCTCGGCCAGCATCTCGGTCTCGAAGGTCTGCAGGCGGGAGGTCAGAGCCGCCACTCGATCCCAGACCTTTTCCGAACCGATCAGCCGGAAGGTCGGGTCGTGGGAGAGCCTCTGGGCGTCGTTAAGGTCTTCGTAACCAGCCAGGCGACTATAGACCGATTGCCGCAGCAGGTCGGTGGAGGGAAACTGCTTATTTTCCCCACGGCGCGAGTCGGTCTGATGTTGTTCGATCAATTCTCCGAACTCGAGTCGCTGGTCGAGTTCCCGCACCAGGGTCAGCCCGCCGTCGGAAGTGACGCAGGAACCTTGGAAATCGACCTTGAGAGAGGCGTCGAAGGAGAGCTGAAAGGATTGATTTTGTATCTCACCCATTGGGTACTGACCTCCGGAGCGTCTTCATCGCGTTCGAACCCCTATGAATATTGATGCTGACGAAAATCCGAAGATTCGTAAATGGAGTTCAAAATGGAAATGTGGGATTACACCTCCGCCGGTAGCGGTTTGGGATACTTTGCCATTTTGGATTCTGCTTGATTTGCGTACCCAGTCCCGCAGTTTCCGTCCTCGGATGCGCTCAGTGTAATCCAACACGGCCTTCCACCGTGAAGCCGCCGAGCCTGGAGCAGGCGGCGCTCGATCCAATAGTAGACGGAGCCATCGCTAACTTCAAAGTGTTTAGCCGCTTGTTGGACGGTCAACTCCTCGGGCTTCTGGAGTGCCGCCGGTGGAATGCGATGGCCTCGGCGGATCCACTGGATCATCTTCGCCGCGTAAGGCGTACTCGTGGCACTGGGATGCCCTTCTCGGTTGAACTGTTCTGCAATCTGCACATCGAGTAAGCTGTGAGCTAGGTCTCTGACGCGATCGACAACCGCGGCAGGATACCGCAGGCCATCTGCCATGTTAGGCTGGAGCTGAACATAGAGGTTAGTGCAGGCACCGCCCTGTCAGCAGTTGTGAACCAAGAGCTGCTTTTGGTAGGAGGGTTTTTCGACGGTAATATCCTTGATGAGCAGCCGCGACTTCCGCTTGCGGTCCTTAGCTTACGTGGTGGGGGCATGCCGCAGACGTGGCAAATCCCTAAGGATATGAAGTTCTTCAGGTAGACACCTGCGTCTTGTTTTTGCTTGACATGGGCGACGCTTTTATGGTTGGTTCAGGTAATCTTGTTGCCTGAGCTGATCATGAGGTGAGTCTTGCCCGGCGAAGTCGAGTTCGGGTCGAGCGCGATCAGCAAGCGGGTAGCACAAACGGTGACCCGGCGCTCTGCATGCGGCCACGGTGATATGAGGAGGAACCAGGTTGAGGATTTCTGACTGGACGCTATACACTCCCGACAAGAATTTCCATGTATTCCTGGCATTGCATATAGATGAGGGCATCACAGGATGGGGGGCGGCGTATTCTGAAACCGGGCAGGTGCTGGGCGCGTTAAACTGGCTGAAGCGTTTTGTGGTGGGACAGAATCCACTCGAGATCGAGCGCCTTACCGAGACGCTTCGCGGTATTACTTTCTGGGTGGGGCGGGGGGGGCCATGACTCATGCGATTAGCGGCATCAACATCGCTCTCTGGGACTTGGCGGGGAAAATTCTCCAGCAGCCTGTCTCCGTTTTGTTGGGGGGTGCCTTTCGCTCCACCGTTCCGGCTTACGGTTCCGTTCTCTTCGCTCCGATGGAAAGTTTGCCCGCCCGTATCCAGGTCATGAAGGAGCTGGACTTCCACGCCATCAAATTAGGGTAGGAACCTTTCGGACAAGGCAGCTTGGCGGAGGATGAGAAGCTGGTGAAAGCGGCCCGTCAGGCAGGGGGCGCTGGGATGATCCTGCTTATCGACGCGGGCGGAAGCACTCCGTTCTGGAAACACCGGCTCAAAGATGCCCTGGAGAGAGCCAAGATGCTGGCTGATTACGGCGTTTACTGGTATGAAGAGGCCTTAGCGCCGGATGACCTGGAAGGCTATGCCGCTTAACGGACCTGTCACCGATCAAGATTGCGCACGGTGAAGTGCTGACGCGCCGCGAGTCTTTTGTGCCCTACTTCGACCGTCGTGCAATGGATATTGTCCAGCCGGATGTGGCTAAGGTCGGTGGCCTCTCCGAAATGCGGCGGATCGCGTGGATGGCGGAGCAGCGGGGAATAGAACTGGTGCCCCATGGTTGGAATACAGCCGTCGGTGTGGCCGCTGACATCCATATGGTCGCCTCTCTCCCTTCGAAGTCATTTGTGGAATTCAACGTGGGGAACCCCTTGGTTGAAGACCTCAGCCTCTCGCGCTTTACCCTGAACTCAGAAGGGCACCTGGAAGTTCCCACCGCGCCGGGTTTAGGGCTGGAGATTGACCTGGAGCGGCTTAAACACTTTGAGACGTCGGGGTATGCCAGTGGCACCTGGACGTGGGACGATCGGAGGGAATTCAATTCTCATGAATGACGAACCAACCCAAAGGATGAGGGGCAAACGAGTTATCGTTGCAGGGCAACGAATGGTTTCTTGGAAGGGTGCCCCGCGCTAACAGACTTCAAGATCCTGCGCCGAGGAGAGCTCTTTCGTATTGCAGGGGATGTTTCGCCGCTGGCAGGAGTCCTCGAGGCAGCAGAGGAAAACCATTGGAGAGTTTTGCCGGCGATTGACATGCGCGCGGTTCCCGGACCGATCGTCGAAGACGAAATCCTAGATGTCTTCTGGAATGAATTCCAATCCGTGGCGACCTCCCCTGACGGGAAGTGAGCGGACGGAATCATGCTGGTTCTTCACGGGGCGATGATGACGCAGTCATTTCCGGATGTAGAAGGTGAGGCACTGGCTCGGATCCGTACCCTCCTCGGAGAACACTGCCCGGTCTGCGGAGTCCTCGACCTGCACGCGAATTTTACTGCCAAGATGGCTCTGAACAGCGATGGACTGGTGGCCTTTCGCGAGAACCCCCACACGGATGCCATGGCCGCCGCGAAGAGCGCGGCGCGTTTGTTGGACCGCCTGATGCGGACGGGGGAAAGAACCACTACAGTATGGGAGCTCCCGCCGGTCATGTGACCGGTCTCGGGTAGCGCGCCAGCGCCCGAGTCGATGGGCGCTCTGACGTCGCTGGCCCATAGCATTGAACGAACAAGCCCCGCGGCCTAGACAGTGGCCTCGCATCGAACAGTCTGCCACAGGCCGGGGAGTCACACGTATGGGTCACTCAGAATTCTGTGGCGAGTAAGGATGTAGAGAAGGGAGTGATACATGAGAGTTTTCAAGGAGGGCGGGCATCGGCTCTTCGAACGCGATGTCGAGTGCGCCGAGATCGTGTCACGAATGCTGCTGGACCTGGAGAACAACGGAATGGACGCCGTTCGCAAGTACAGCCAGCAGTTCGACGACTGGAATCCAGGTGACTTTGAATTGAATGCAGAGCAAATAGCTTCTGCTGTCGCGCAACTCGCTGGGCAAGTTCTCGAAGATACGGACTTTTGCCAGACTAACGTGCGCCGGTTCGCCGAGGCGCAACTGGATACCCTCAGGCCTCTGGAGATCGAGATTCGCCCGGGAGTCGTTCTGGGCCACAAGCATATCCCCGTGAAGTCGGTTGGCAGTTACATCCCCGGTGGGCGCTACCCGATGTTTGGATCTGCTCAAATGAGTATCATTCCGGCCAAGGTTGCTGGCGTGGCAAGGGTCTACGCCTTTACGCCACCCGTCAAAGGAAAGGGATATTATCCGGCGACTGTGAACGCAATGAAAAAGGCTGGAGCTGACCGCATCTTTGTTCTCGGCGGAGTTCCGGCACTAGCAATGATGGCTTTTGGGATGGGAGCCTTTGACCCTGTCGATATGATCTGTGGCGCTGGGAACAGGTTTGTCGCGGAGGCAAAGCGGCAACTTTTCGGCCGGTGCGGAATCGATCTGCTGGCTGGGCCGACCGAAATCATGGTTGTTGCAGACGACTCCGCAGATCCTTCCCTGGTGGCCTCTGATCTCCTGGGTCAGGCTGAACACGATCCTAACAGCGGTATCGCGCTCGTGTGCTTTAGTGAAACCTTCGCCAGGAAATGCGAACAGGAAATCAACCGGCAATTGCAGCAAATCCTTACAAGGGATGTTGCAGAGCTGTCCTGGAGAGCGAACGGCAGAATCTACGTCGCCGATGACCGCAGGGAGGCCGTTGCTATCGCTAACGACTATGCTCCTGAGCATATCGAGATTCACACTGAGGACGTTGATTACTACCTCGAGAACCTCAGGAACTATGGCTCTCTCTTCCTCGGTCCGGAAACAACTGTGGCTTACGGCGACAAATGCATCGGTACTAATCATATCCTTCCTACCAGCCGTTCCGCCCGTTACACCGGAGGCCTTTGGGTAGGGAAATTCCTCAAAACAGTTACCTATCAGAAGATGACGTCCGGTGCGAGTGAGCTCATCGGCAAAGTCACTGAGCGCCAGTGCGAAGCAGAGGGGATGCTTGCCCATGCCATTACTGCCAGGGTTCGTGTTGAACGTTACGCGAGCGCCTAAAAGTGTGTGACAATGAAGACTGTTGGAGCGGGCAATTTCCAACTGATTCGGTTGTTGCCCAACGAAAAGAGTGCGCAACAGGGAGCCAACGCCGCACGACCTGCAACCGCGCACGAGACAACCGGACCAGCGGCAGGTTCGAACTGCCGGGGCGCCGACGGAGCCGACCGAGGCGTCGCGTCGCAATCCGGCGAGGTCCAAACGAGGCGAAGATGAGCAATCAACTTCATGGGCGCGTGGCGGTGGTTACGGGCGCTGCTAGCGGACTGGGGAGGGCGTTTGCTGAGGCGCTGGCAGCGGAGGGCGCTTATGTGGTCATCGACGATATTAACAAAGCGGGCGGCAAAGCAACCGAGCGACGTACCCTCAGCGCCGGAGGCGCAGCCGTATTTCATCGAGCCGACATCTCGAAGTCCGAGGAAGCGCTTGGCCTGATCGATACAAGCTTCGCCTTACATGGGCGTATCGATATCCTTATCAACAACGCAGGGGTTCAGCACATTTCCCCCATCTCCGAATTCAGCGAGGAGAAATGGCATCAGTTGATAGGTGTGATGCTGACGGGTCCCTTTCTTACCACTAAATACGCCTTTCCGCATATGATCGCCCAGAAGCGGGGACGCATCATCAACATCAGTTCGACTCAAGGTCTCGTGGCTTCGGAATTCAAGGCGGCCTACGTGGCAGCGAAGCACGGTGTCTTGGGCTTGACCAAAGTCACAGCTCTTGAAGGAGCTCGACACAACATTACTGCCGTCTCAGTGTGTCCGTCCTACGTGCGCACTCCGTTGGCCGAGATGCAAATCGCCGGACAAGCCAAGTACCATGGGATCTCGGAGGAAGAGGTGGCCGAAAGGATCATGCTGGGACCAGCAGCCCTCAAGCACTTGCTCGAGCCATCGGAGGTTGCCGCACTGGTTGTTTATTTGTGCAGTGATGCGGCACACGCCATCACGGGGACGGCGGTTGCGATCGACTGCGGATGGACGGCGAGGTAGACGCAGTTCCTACTAGGGATTCCGTCGGCTGTGCCTATTTTGTTCAAGAGTGGCGATGGGGCGCTCGATCACAGCGAGAGGCTCAGGGCGAGCCAACCTTTTGGAGGGCCCGTCAAATGCGATCCAAGCTGCAAGGCGGCAGGCCCAATACTTGGAGCCAGAAGCGGGAACTGGCTGCCTCCCTGTGATTAGTGCCGCACGGCACGGCCTGTCGCATACGCATTCGTGGTTTCGCTGTGCGAAACTCCCCACGAAGGGTTACAGATATTACTTGATATAACAACGCCCATTAATATATTTAGCGCATTGTCAGAGCGGGCATCGTGGGTACATTAGTCGTTCGCCCAGCGAAAGATCAGTTCTTTCTGCCGGACTGGATAGACTCAGCGAATTGGGTACTCACGTGTGCCAGAAAACCGGCTGGCCAAATTTGCACGTAAGGACAGTTGTTGCCACAACGATCAAGGGAAACTTATTCGGAGGGGGAGGACGTATATGGGGGAACTAGAAGACCGGCGTCACTCGAAGTTGCAGGTGGGACGCCGCGGTTTTCTGGCTGGCCTGAGCTTCGCCGGGCTAAGAAGAGTAGTAGCCGAAGCGAGTCTGGAGCCCGGCGCACACGGGATATCGGGCTCAGATGGCCTGCCGGGCCGGGACGACGTCGCTGCGGGCGACGCCAACCATAACAGTGTCGTCGATCGGAGGGGTTTGCGCGAAATAATTCCCCTAGATGGCAGGTGGGAGTTTCAGACGGATGACGACGGCTCAGGGGAACAATCGGGCTGGCAAAGAACCCAGAAACCCTTTCGCGACCATATTTACGTACCTGGATGCTGGCAGGCACAGGGGGTAGGTGAGCCATTTACCTTCCTTCGTCACGATTATCTCGGGTGGGGCTGGTATAGGCGGACAGCGACCATCCCGAGTAGTTGGAAGGAGAAGCAAGTCTGGCTCAAGATCAGCGGCGTGGCCCGGAGTGCCAAGGTGTTCGTGAACGGAAAGGTAGGTGGCTATCATAATGGTTTCTCGTCTCCGTTCCGTGCCGACATTTCGTCCTTGGTCGAGCCCGGGACCGAAAACTTGTTAGTTATTGTTGTGGATAATACTGATGGTTCCCAACAAAGAGTGGGACGGTATCCGCAGGACAACTCGCGGCCTGTCGGGACATTCAATTCTTTCGGAAACTGGGGTGGCATCTGGGGCCACGTGGAACTCGAAGCAACTGGCCAAGCGTGGCTTGATGCCATCCATGTCCGAACTAACATTGATCCTCCCGTAGCTACCCTTAACCTTGTCGTGGCTTCACAGAGAGGCTTTCCGGGTGGCTCCGCCGAGCTTCAGATCGGGATTCGACACGAAGGCGGGTCCGTGAGTTACACCGGTGTGGGCTCAATAGTGCTAGAGCCAGGAAAGAGTGGAAGCGTTTCAATCATAGTCCCGATGGACGGGGCCCACCTTTGGTCACCGGAGGACCCTGCACTCCACACAGCAGAGATCAGACTTGTATGGAACGGTGAAGCACTCGACAGCGTCGAGCAGAGATTTGGATTGCGAGAAATATCGACAAAGGATGGGAGACTTCTGCTCAATCGACGCCCCTACTACTTGGTGGGAGCCGGCGACGACAACATTGAGGTTGTCAGCGGGACACCGCCCGTTACGCTGGAGGCGAATCGCCGGAAAGTACAGATCGCGAAATCCTACGGCTTCAACTGCCTCCGGTTTCACTCGCGGGTTCCGCAGGAGGAGCTCTTCGAAGCCGCGGATGAATTGGGAATACTTGTTCAGGCTGAGCTGCCAGTTGTCTACTCGGAATTTCTCTTGCCACACCTCGAGTTCATCTGGAGTGAGCTGGAGAATGCTCTGCCGGCGTATCGAAACCATCCATCTCTGATGAGTCTTGCGCTGGGCAATGAGTTAGTTCCTCTCGTCGGCAAGCAGGAGGAGTTTAAGGCAGCGTTCGAACGATTTTATGCCAAAGTAAAGGAACTACATCCGGACATCCTTGCGATCTCAAGTGACGGGTGGACGGTCCCGCCGAGCGATCTTTTTTCATTCCACGCGGGCTTTGCTCCCGGTCAGACAACTATCGCTCACGAGTTCGGGGGCTATATTTGCTCTCTTCCTGATATCTCGCTGGCCCCACGTTTTACGGGGGTCATCGATCCCTTTTGGATGCGGATCACAGAGAACTGGGTTAAGGAGAACGGTCTCGATTCGGTTTATCCGGAACTTCTCAAAGGGTCGCAACGAATGATGGTGGGAGAGATGATGAAGTTCCGGATTGAACAGCTTCGACGCTTTTCTGAAATTCAAGGTTATGACCTGTGGCTACTCGTCGATGGCCTAAGTGGGGTGGAGGGCTTCATCTGGGAGGAGGGCGTTCTCAACCACTTCTGGGAACCCAAGAGCGTTGGACCTGAAGAATTCTCGCGGTTTAATGCTTTGAACGTTGTGGTCAGCGACACAGATTTCTCCGAGCGAACGTGGTGGGAGGGGTCGACAACCCACATCAGCGTTTACGCGTCCTATTACGGCAAGGACAAACTCGGAAACGCGGAACTCGCGTACTCACTTGTGCGCGCGGGTCAACCTGTCGTGAGCGGCAAGAAGAGTGACCTGCGCGTCCACCAGGGAACCGTCACCCGGCTTGCCGACCTGGAGCTTTCTGTTCCTTTATTAGACCAGGCAGTTGAGTATTCGTTACAGGTGTCTCTTCGCGGAGCGGGAGGAACCGTTGCGCAAAATGCATGGACTTACTGGGCATACCCACATCGCCTGATGGAGAAAACGACGACACGCGTCGTTTGCAGGCTGCCTGAAAAATCCCTGAAAAGATGCTATCTCTTCATGGATTCTAGAGGTGAAGTGGGTTCTGGTGATCTTCTTCTAACCAACAGGCTTGATGATAGAGATTTCCGCGCGATTCTTGAAGGCGCGTCCGCGATTGTCTTCCTGCAACCGAATCGGTGCGACGCGCAGATGCCCTTCGCGTTTTTTCCGTTCTTTACTGGTCTTCCTCACGCCTACGGCTCTATTATTGAGAAGCACCCCCTGTTCCGCAACTTCCCGCATCGAGGCTATTTCGACGCGCAGTGCTACAACCTCCTCGAGGGCTCCTTTGCCCTGAATCCGGCGATCAACCCGATGGTGGAAGTCAACCCGATGGCTCGGTCAGTTCAGCCGCTGATGTGGTGCGCTTGGTCGACCGGTGACAAGGACTCCGGTTTGTGGAAGCTGGGATTTATCTATGAATTTCGGGTCGGTCAAGGAAGAGTGATTATCACTTCGATGAATTTCCAACGATACTTCGATGATACCTATCCTTCGGTTGTATACCTTTTCGATCAGCTCTTGCGGTACGCGGTGGGCAATGAGTTCCGCCCCGATACTAAGATAACCGAGGGACAATTCTCAATGTTCTTGAGGGGGCTGCACAGTTGATGACCAAGCCCCCTGCGCAAGCAGTGAACCAAGCGGTGAGGGCGGCCTGCGGACTTTCGGCTTTGCCCGCCCAACCTAGCCTCAGGAGAAACGAGGGAAAGGAGCTCAAAAGGTCATGGCCACGATAAAGCAGACCACTCCCCTTGCGCGTGATGGCGATCGGGGCTCACCCGGACGATGTGGAACTGAATTGTGCGGGGACCCTGGCACGGTGCGCCCAACGGGGAGATAAAATTACCATCTGTATCGCCTGTAAGGGCGATTCTGCCTCCCTTGACTTGCCCAGTGAGGATCTGGTGAAGATTCGTAGCAGTGAGGCTCGCGCGTCAGCACAGATCCTGGAAGCCGAGGTCATCGAGATGGGGCTGGGCGATTATTGTGTGGATGTGAACCTGGACACCAAGAGATTATTTAGCAATGCAATTCGCCAGGCTAATCCCGATGTCGTCCTAACGCACTTTCACACCGATTATGGTAGCGACCACAACAACACCTTTGTGCTTGTCAGGGACGCCACGCTCGCCGCCACAGTCCCAAGATCTACAACTTCTCGTCCGGCCATACCTCGCATGCTGTTCATTTACATGTGGGACCCGTGTGGAGGTTACGGCTTCCAGCCGGAGATCTATGTGGACATCACCGAGACGATGGAAACCAAAGTCAAGATGCTGAACTGCCACCGTAGCCAGATCGAGTGGTCGAAACGTCACGGGGGCACGGACTTCGTCGACTTCATTCAAACTGTTGCGAAGTACCGTGGATATCAGTCAGGGGTCAAAATGGCTGAAGGGTTTATCGCTCTGAAGAACTCCTCGAACATACGAGCCGGCGCCGTGCTACCTTGACTGCCCGCTTTTGAGTGACTCTTCAGTTCGGTTCGAAACATGGGCCACTGGGTGAAATGCCGGGAAAGGATGATCGAAGGAATTGACGATCGCTTTTGAAGGCTGAATCTCGAGACTTCCGGGACTCTAGTTCTTGAGAGACGCGAAACCTCTGTTCAACCGCGAAGGCGAACATTTCGAGCCTGATGAAGAGGAAACTCCATCTCGCCAGTATGGGACGTCATCGATTCCCTCGGCTATCGCTGGCAGGGTGAGTTGCGTCCACTCCTGCCCGGCCCTGCAGGGTGTGGGTCCAGACGCGCCCGGATCCTACGGGTGTGGCGCATGCCCCGTCCCGGAAAAAGACCTGTACGGCCTCGAAGTCGAAGCCATGGACTCCGGAAGCTAGGAGATGTGGTTGTTCAGTCACCGATCCCGCTAGGAACATCGTTCCTCAGGGAGAATCATTGTCAACCATCGGGGAAAAGGGTTCCCGATTCTACAGCCCGCCCGTCGAATTGGACGCAGAGTTGATCTCCACCAGTGAGGACGGGTTTGACCTCGAAGACCGCCGAAATCATCTCGTTTTGTCCTGCGGCAAGTATATCGACATGGGCTCCTGCGCAGTGGTTCGCTATAAGGGGATCCGGATTCTCTTGACCAGTCAGAAGACTCCTCCTTTCGATTTGGGTCAGTTGCGCAGCCAAGGCATAGAGCCGGAGAAGGCATTTTTGATTGGCGTTAAGGCGGCTGTGGTTCATCTGAAGGCCTATGACCCCATTGCTCGCGCCCACTATGCCGTGGACACGCCGGGACTCTGTTCGAGCAATCTCAAATCCTTTGAATATCGAGGAATACGTCGGCCGATCTACCCGTTGGATGACCAGGACCAGGGTGCGGCCCCTAAAGGCTGACCCCGTACGGGTGATCCCTACGTTGTACTCGTTGACGCTGGAGGTGGCGATGATGGGCGCGGGCGTTATTCTGTGTTTCGCTGGGGCGCTTTCGTTCGGGATTGGCGCGTGTGTCGCAAAGATGGCTGAGAGGAGGAACTGCAAGGCCTCCCCATTGGTCGTTTCCCTATGTGGCTGGAGTGCTGTCTTCATGCTGGTGAGGACGCTTGCCTTAGGTACGGGATTTCAGATGCCGCTGAAAGTGATAGAAGTGGCCGTAGCTCTCGGGATCTGTGGTGCCGTTGCCTTTTTCGCATTTCAGACTTCCATCGGCATCGGCAAGGTAACAGTGGCATGGCTCATGATGAACCTTTCCGCGGGTGTGCCGGCTCTCGTTTCCATTTGGCTTTACAACGAGCGACTGACGCTCCTTAAGTGTGCCGCCTACGTGATCGCGTTGGCTGCGCTGTTGTGTTTGTTTCAAGGGAATAGAATCGAGTGGAAGGGAGCCAAACAGTTGGGCGGGAATAAAGAAGCGAGTAAACGCCTTGCGTGGTCGCTGCTGATGGTCATCATCCTGCTCACGAACGGAATGAGCTCATTCGGCCTCAAGGTAATCGCAACCTGGGCGCTTCCCGGGAGTAATGAATTCCCCTATTTGACGGTCTGGTACGCAGCAGGTTTTGCATGTATTGGGTTGCCCATGCTGATTAAGGGGATCGGGGTGGGATTGAACGAGTTGGGATGGGGGGCAGCATTGGCGATTTTGAGCATCGGCGGCCAGGTTGCAATGGCGAAGGCATTGAACTCAAATGTACCTGGAAACATTGTTTTTCCGGTTACCATCGGGGGCTGTATTTTGGTCGTAGTCCTTGCCGGACGATTCTTTTTTGGCGAAAGAATGAATCGAATGAGCGCCGCGGGGGTGACACTCGGATTCGGGGCAGTAATTATTCTCAGTGTAAGTTAACCTGAATCCTGCGTGAAAAATGGTCTCAAACGATGTGCTTCGCCAAAATCAGATCTGACAGGGAATACTTGACTTTCCCGTGACCGGCCTGGATATTCATCTGCATGTTTACTGTCTTGTGTTCGCTGATGCGCATTTCTACTTCCGGCACATCGCCGCGGCCGGGAGTTGGTTTTGGAGAATCTCACCCTTCGCCAACAGTTGGGGGTGTTGAAGAGCCTGTCCTCACGACCTCGATTTCGGAAGGCAGCCCGCTTGTTCTGGGCCTGATCGTCGTGAGTTTGGGATGATTTGGCGCGTGACGTCCTGAATTACTCGGGTCCTCACATACGCGCTTCGCTTGATGAGAGCGGCGGGCGGTTGGGTGTGGACTATTTTGATATCATTCATATCCACAACATCGAGTACCAGGGAAGAAAGCACACCGAGTGGGCCCTGACCGAAGGCTACTCGGCAGTTCAGGAGCTGAAGCGGGACGGCCGGATTGGCGGCGTCAGCTTCGGCATCTACCCCATGGATTTGTGGAAGCGGATATTCACCTCCCTGGATATCGATGCCGCGCTGGTTCACAATTACTGTTGCCTGAACGATACGCAGCTGCTCGACCTGCTGCCCATGGCGCGGCAGAAGGCCATCGGGATTGTGTGAATGGTCCTCCTTTTGCGTCCGGTCTGCTGACCGATCGCGGGGCGCCTGCCTGGCATCCCGCCAGCGCTGACGACCAAAGCCGGTTCCGCGCGGCCGCCGAATTCTGCCGGCGCAGCGGGACTTCCATCAGCCGGCTCGCACTGCAGTTTTCCAGCCAGAATCCGGAAATCCCCACCACGCTGTTCAGTTCGGCCAGTCCCGAATCCGTGTGCCGCAACCTCGAGTGGTACGAGGAACCCTGCGATATGGGCATGGTGGCGGAAGTCCGCAAGATTCTGGAACCGGTTCTGAATAAGGAATGGAGTTATTAGAGTTGACGATTGACGCGCACCATCACCTCTGGGAGTACAACGACCGGGACTACGTCTGGGTGACCGGCGCGATGACGGCGCTGCGCCGGAGTTTCCTTGTGCCGGATCTCCAGGAGGTCATGCGAGAGTCCGGCGTGGACTTGACCGTTGCCGTGCAGGCTCGGCAGATGACGGAAGAGACGGAATGGCTGCTGAACCTCGCCAGGCAAGCACTCCACATTCTCTTGCTGATGATTTGTGTGGGCGCTGGCGCGATGCCGCAAGCGAACCCGCCCGCCGCGGCTGATGCCCAAGCGCATGTGGGAATGGGCTACGAGTTCGAAAAGGACGACCGCTTTTCCAGCGCCGCTGAGGAATTCGAGGCGGCGCTTGCCCTCAACCCCAAGTTGACGAGCGCGCGTTATCAGCTCGCCGTCTGCTATTTCGCCCTGGGCCGCCGCGATGACGCCCGCCGCGAGTTTACCCGGCTGCGCGCCGAGGCTCATTCTGACCCCAGCGTCATCTATTTCCTTGGCCGGCTCCACCTGTTGGATCACAATTTTGACGCCGCAATTGCCGAGTTCCAAAGTATTACGGCGCACCCGCCCTTCCCGGATACGGCTTACTACCTCGGTTGGGCATATTTGGAGAAGGGAAACCTCCCCCTTGCCGCCCAGTGGTTTGAGAAAGCCCTCCCTTTGAACCCGCGCGACTATCGCATTCCTGAACACCTCGCCCGCATCTACCAGCGCCAAGGGCGCACCGCCGACGCCGAGCGCGAATTCACTTTGTCGGAGAAGCTGCGCCACACTTACAACCAGGCGGCTGAGGATGGGGTGAAATGCAGCGCGGCGCTGGAAAAAGGTGACGCCGACGCGGCGCGCGAGGCATGTACGAAACTCGACCAGCCCAATAATCCCGGCCTGCTGACCACTCTTGGCATGATTTATGGCCAGCACGGGCACTACGCCGACGCGGTGGAACCCCTTCGCCGCGCCGCCACACTCGACCCCGATTCGTACGAAATTCGGCACAACCTGGGGCTCACTTACTTTCGCTTGCGGCGGTATTCCGAGGCCCGCGAAGCTCTGGAGCAGGCCGTGGCCTTGCGCCCAAACTTTTTCGATTCGAATGCGTTGCTGGGCGCCACGCTCTTTGCCCTCCAGCAGGATTCGCAGGCCTACGAGGTTTTAAGCCATGCGCACCGGCTGAATCCCGACGATGCGGAAACCCGCGACCTGCTCTTTCGCAACGCCTCCATCCTTGGAGCCAAGAGCCGCGAGGCCAGGAATTTTGTCCAAGCCCTTAAGTACCTGCAAGTAGCGGAAGAGCTGAGACCTCAGGAACCTCAAGCTCATGCGCGCCTGGCCGTGGTCTATGACGAAACCGGCGACCACCAGCACGCCAACCTGGAACGACAAGCGGCGCAACGTTTGGCGTCGTCACCTTAGAAACCCCATACCAAGGAGCGACTGGATTACCATTGCTCCCTGAAAGCTTTACTGGATCAAATACTGGCCAAACCGGCCGTCATCCACCGAAAACGTGCTCAAGTGAAGGACGGTGCCGCCCTGAAATCTGATCTGAAACGGATGTTCACGCTTGAGGCAAAATGAGTTCTCCAGGCTGGCCGGTTTATTTAGAGACGTTTACGACGCTCGGGCAATCTTTTGCGCGTGACTACAGGGACTGCGTTGTGGGGCAGCACTTCGGGCAGGCGGAGCTTTGGCGCTTTGAGCAGGGCCTCGCCCTCACCGCTGGGCGTAGGGACGGGCAAGCAACGGCCCCCACCCTCCACCTGGATTTCTGTCGAGTAGATGTTCTGTAACTGATGGAGTCCCTCTTCCACGGTGACATCCAGAGAAGCCCACGCCCGGCTCAGCTCCCGCCGGATCAAATAGGCGAGCATCACTACCAGCACGTGGCCGTGCGCACTTGCACCGGGCGGGTTTCCAGATGGACGGTTTTACAGTTGCGGAAGGCCTGCTCGACTTGGGCCAGATCCTTGGAAGAGCGCCGTCCGAAGTTTGTCGTGGGCAACTTGCAAGCTGTGCAGCTCCCGCGCACCAAAACGCAGGAGAAAAGTTCGCAGGCTATCGCGATGCGGAAATTCGGCCAGACCCAACAGAGGCGGGATCAGCCCGTTGTGGATCAAGCATTGGGTGTTTTCGACACGACCGATCCCGGCCACGATAGAAAAGACGTGGGCCAGAAACAGGTCGGCAGGATGGTAGTCCCGGTAATCGTAATCGGGCCAGCGAACCGAAAGCTGAAGCAAGTGGCGAATTGTAAATGCGTGACAGAAGGCTTGAAACAAACAGAGGCCGCCAAAGGGAGTAAGGCCGCTCTTTTTGAAGGCGAAATGGAACTTGCGTGGGCCTTTGGGGATGCCTCACAAATGTACCCAATGGGGAGCTTTGTGAGAAGCCCCTATTATGCTGGCATAGTTCGCTGCTCATATATGGCTGCCTAACTTAAATCGGCTACCAATAGCCGTTTTTCAGGAACTGATACTTAGTAGAATCACGGCAAGAAATCCGAGTATGACTCCCAGGCTGGTCATTCGGTTCATCTGTTCGCCAAAGAACAGCCGCCCCGCCACCACGACAACCAGAATGGAGCCGCCGATAGTAATCGGGAAGACGACGTTTCCCGGCACATTGAGGCTTAACGCATCTGCCATCGCAACTTGGCCAGCAATACTTAAAAGCGCCATTGCAGCCCCCCATCTTACCTCATTCCATCCCATCCGGAGCCCTTTGATCAGCCAGGGCACCGCAATACAGGCGAAACCTGCCAGGTACCACACAGTTAAGTAGGGGAACTTGAGCGTACCAGGGAGCGCCCACTCAGCCATTACCTTGAGCCCGAATGAACTCATGCCGTTGGTCAGAAGGATGATCAACATCAGCAGTAACCACATAAGGCATCTACTCTCCTTTCGGACCGGGCAGTTTCGGTTTCAGCCCTTCGGCCTTGTTTCCTTGAAACAAGCAAAGCAAGGCAACCAACGCCACGGCAAGCGCGAGGCATTTAACCGCCGTGAGCCGCTCCTTGTAAAGCCAAATGGAGACAAGGGCCGGCACGCCAGCGGAAAGGTTCATGACAAGCCACGCCACTGTCACCTTGCCGATGGAAATGGAAGTTTGAAAGGCGAAAAAAGCGACTGCAGAACAGATCCCGAAAGCCACCGCCATTCCAAACACCTTCAGCGGCATCTGGAAACCCTTGCCCAGAGCAAGCGTTCGCGCCAGCATAAGGACAGTCGCCCAGCCAAATAGGGATACGACTATCGAGGAAGCCTTGCAGTTTTGCCTCTCAGCCACTTTCGACAGACACGCGGCAACGCCAAAAGAAAAGGCTCCCAAGAAACACAAAATGATGCCAGTGCTCATTGACGACATCTCACGCAACAGTTAAGGCAGCCTCTTGACAGTGAGGACGCTCAGCTAAGAGACGAAACCTCGTTGCCCTGGGCAACCTCACCTTCTGCTGAAACTAGATTTCTCACGAGCCAACGGAGGGACTCCCAGGATCCCCTGAAGGCCCACACTTGAGTTACATCAACAGCCAGTTTCCCGCTGAGACCGATAGCTGGAGCGTGGTATTCGAGTTCGCTGAAATGACCCAGCTCGTTATCAACGTTGCAAGCCTGTAGCGAATAGACGGGTTCACCGATCAATCCCGCCGAGTCCCAGGGAACGTCAACATATTCGCCGCTCGGATTGACGAAACAGTTCCTTGCCACAAGGGCCCAGCCGTTCCCGGACGGGTACAGGTAGGCGAATCTGCCTGCGGCCGCAACCGCCCGAATTCCAATCTTCTGTATGCCAAACGTCGATGGCCTGTAGCGCACCAAATGCTCGGTCACCCTAAGGTCACCCGGGCCGATGGAGCCAAAGTAAATTTTTGGTTCACTCTGAGCATACGTAGGTAGGAGAAACTCACCACCGTGCGGTAATTGCAGCAGATTCCATATACCGACCGGAGCGGTGTCGTTCCCTGCCAGGAGCGTTAAAGATGTTTCCTGCGTATAGCCTGCGTATTCGATGTCATTCAATTGACTCTGTGTAGACTCACGGCGCAGGGGATTGGAGGCAGGCACCCAGGTTTTGGCGATTTCGAGCTCGATCTTGCTGCCGGATCGCGAAAGGGTGATCTCCAACCTGTTAACAAAGCGGACACCATTGGCTGTTCGAACAAGCTGGTAGCCGCCGGGGTCGAGCTGCGGAGGTGGCCGATAAACATCCGTCCTAGGAAAGTCCGGGAAAAAGATGTCAATCTCCGGCGCCAACCACGTGCGGTCACCTCCCATATTGTGCCAACCATTGCTCCGAAAGAAACCTTGAGCTGTATCAGCACTTGCCAAGTCAGGATGGGTCCAATAGAAGTTCTCCTCATTAAGCCGCGAATAGAGTCCAAGCACACGCCCCCCGTACGGCACCAGCAGCAGCCTGCTACCATCCGAGCTTACGAACAGCTCGCTAGCCTTGCCGGTGCTGCTTAGAACGGTACGGAGGTTATTGCAATTGCTCACCTATCTGCCGGTCCGACCTGCGGGACACGCTCCTTTCTTAAGTCCTTAATTGTCTAACGGATAAGTTGGCCGCCACAATTTTCGATATGGAAAACCTTTAAGATTGCTCGAACAAGGCCCAGGCGTGTCCACCGAGTAGTTGGCGTGCGCAATGGGCGCGTAAGCTCGCTGGTGGGCTACCGCAGCTTTAACCCCGATAACAAATAGGCTCTCGGGCCTCAAGCCCTGGCTTCGTAGCTGTCCCAGATCAAAGGGGGGTGTTTTCCAGCTGGTGAGAAGGATCCTAATTCCCTTGCAGCGGACCACCGCACATGCGCCCATATCGATCGTCTTGCCCCACATCGATGCTAAATGGCTCTGGCGGTCTTCGAGCTCAAATCGGCCGTCACTTCTGGAGACTAATTCCACCTCCAGCGGTAGCGGGCCTTGGTATAAATGAGACCCTTTGCCGCCGATGGGTAAAGAGATCGTTTCCCCACTATTTACCTTTTTCAGAAGTCCCACGGCCTCCGGGTCATTGATCACGACCGCAGCGTTCTCCACCGAGTGTTCAAGCAACGCCCGCAAGAGGCCATTCCCACTTCCCGGCGCGCCACCGCCCACATTATCGGAGGGCTCCGTGATAATGATTGGCCCCTCGCGGTATCGAGTCAATTCTCGAAGAACCTCCGCCACAGGCGGATCGATCCTGTTTCCGAGCTCTTTCTTCTCAGTTGCCGCTTTGCTCAAGCGACGGAGTTCCGCAAGCGTTTTTTCGGCGGCGCCGAGTGTGATCGCCGTGAAACTAACCCCGGTCTCAGGAATATCAGCGAATCCGAAGCCCGCAAAAACATTAACCGCCAGTATCTCCTTATTCGCACTTTCAATTTCCCGCGCCAGTGACTCAAGGTAACTCATGGGTTCGGCGGCAGTAGACGTCCCGGTCGGGGGCCACACGATCCGCGGATGATCCCAAACCGTAATTGGCTTCTCGCCGGTACGCATCAGGCGGTCCAGGAGAAAAGCAGCCTCCCGTGCACAGGCTTTGGCGTCGGTGTGGGGGTTGTGCCGATAGGCCAGGAGTCCCTCGCTATTTTGCGCCATCTGGGCAGTAAAATTGGCGTGGAGATCAACCACCCCGCAGATGGGTGTTGTCCTCCCGCAGGCATTGCGGATTCGGGCCAGTAGTCGTCCCTCCACATCATCGAGGGATTGAGAGACCATCGCACCGTGCAGGACGAGCAGCACTCCATCGATTTTTCGGCCCACACGCATCGAGCGTGACTCGAACTCATTCCAAAAGAAATCAACTGCTCGATCCTCAACGACGGGGCCCGGCCTAGCCCTCATATCGACTGTGGGTATGGTGTTCCATTGCGCTTCAGCGGCTGCCTCAACGACTCCTGCCAACGGCGAAGCATCCCCCGCCGCACTGATTAGGTCTTCCCCACTGCGTATTTCGAATTCTTCGAGGGTTGTGGCCCCTTCCAGAAAGGTGTGGGTTTCGTGATAGAGTCCGGCAATGATGACTCGCTTGTCCATAGTAACAGGTTTTCCTGGGAGCGATGCCTGGCTCTAAAGGACCCCGTACTTCGCGTACGTTTCCTGGAGGGTTTTCCCGAGTTCGAGATCCTTCCGCGTCAGGTTCTCCTTGTCAATTTTCTCCA
>JBEKLF010000121.1:0-23773 GCA_050010335.1 Terriglobia bacterium | reverse complement strand
CAGGAGATTCAGCGCACGCCGGCGTCGATCCGAGAGCAGCTCGGCCGAACCCGTAGGTCGCAAGGGGACCTCCTTTCGTCAGGAGGTCTATTATTGCATTATTTTATGTGAAGTCAATAAGGCTGGCGCATGGTGCTTCGGATTTCCTGTATAATGAGTTTGCAATTGGGTGCGGTTTGCCGCCCGCGACGTGCGGCGGCAATCTCGCGATGGGCCACACTCAATCGAAGAGTGAATTCCAGGGAGATACGTTTCTATGGCACAGCGAATGGTGAAGTGCGTGAAGCTCAATAAAGAACTGCCCGGTCTTGACGAAGCTCCGTGGGCGGGAGAACTGGGCCAGCGCATCTACGATAACGTCTCCCAGGAAGCATGGAACCAGTGGCTCAACTTTTTAAGGATGTTGATCAACGAATATCGCCTGGTGCCTTCGACGAAGGAGGCCCAGGACTTCATCGCCAACCAGATGGAGCAGTTCTTCTTCGGCGAAGGGTCGGCGCATCCGCCAGGGTACGTCCCGATCAAGTAAGGCAGTGGCTAGTGGTCATTGGTGAGTGGCTAGCTACTCACCACTCGGCACTCACCACTGCATTTCCCATTTCGAGGAGCCCTATGCGATTACAGGTTCACACCCTCTTCAAGGTTTTGGGAGTGGGAGCTTTCTTGCTCATTTTCAGTCTTACACTTCCGGCCAGGCCGAAGCCTGACGACGGGGGCGATCTCTTCAAGCAAAAATGCTCGATGTGTCATGGCGTCGACGGCAAGGGGTATCCGGCCCTGAAGACTCCTGACTTCACGGATCCCAAGGTGCAGGCTTCCCTGTCGGATGAAAAAATCGTGGAGACCATCAAGAATGGGAAGAAGGGCACGGCGATGCCGGCCTTCGGGGACAAGCTGAGTGACGAACAGATTCATTCACTGGTCACTTACATCCGTTCGCTCGCCAAAAAGTAACCCCCGTGGCCGGCAGCGACCCTTCACTTTCCATGCGGCTTTGATAAATAGTGTTGCGGTGAGTTTATCTCGCCGATGGCGGCGTAAGGCCGCCTCTACAACAATTTGCCCCACTCCTCATTCGCCCCTTGCTAAGCTGGAGTGATGGGGGTAGCATCAATTTCAAATTCAGACCGGGAGGTCGGGATAAGCTAAGAATTGAACGCGCCGCCGGAATGCATCGTAGAGCTTCGTAATGTCAGCAAGCGCTACGGGGATCACGCAGCCCTGAAAGATTTTTCGCTCACTGTACACCGAGGCGAATTCCTGACGCTTCTCGGCCCGAGCGGAAGCGGCAAAACCACGCTGTTACGCCTGGTGGCGGGATTCGAATTGCCGCAGGATGGTCAGGTCCTGATTGACGGGCACGATGCTTCCGCCCTGCCCCCGTACCGACGCAACGTCAACACGGTCTTTCAACATTTCGCACTTTTCCCCCACCTCACCGTTTTCCGCAACATTGCATTCGGCCTGGAGCAGAAGAAGGTGGCGCCGGAGGTGATTCGCAAGCGAGTGGGCGCCATCCTGGAAATGGTGGAATTGCCCGGCAAAGAGGATCGCTATCCGCACCAATTGAGCGGCGGCGAAAAGCAGCGCGTGGCGTTGGCGCGAGCGCTGGTATTGGAGCCCGCCGTGCTTTTGCTTGATGAGCCGTTGGGCGCGCTCGACCAGAAACTTCGGCAACAAATGCAGGTGGAATTAAAACGCCTGCACGCCCGCCTGGGCATTACCTTCATCTTTGTGACGCACGACCAGGAAGAAGCCCTGGTGATGTCTGACCGTGTTGCGGTGATCAACCATGGCCGCCTTGAGCAAGTGGGCTCGAGCGAAGATATCTATGAACGCCCGCGAACGCGCTTTGTGGCCGACTTCATGGGAGTGGAGAATTTCTTTGCGGTGAGCTGCGTAGCGCACACTCCAGAAGGCACTCGATTTGAGATGGAGAATGGGCAGGCCCTATGGGCCGCAAACTCCGCCAACCTCTCCCAGCATTCGCCCGCCACGCTGGCCGTGCGGCCGGAGTGCGTGCACTTGACGCACTACCCTCCCGCCGGGAATGGGGGCCCGCTGAATTTGCTGGAGGGCGAACTGGTGGAGTCGATTTACGAAGGGGGAAGGCGACGGTGGGCGGTGCGTGTATCCAGCGGCCAGCGCGTGGTGGTGCGCGACTCGAGCGCCTCGCGCGAGCCGTTGCCTAGCAGTGAAACAATAGTTTATGTCTCGTGGGACGCCGCACGGAGCTTGGTCTATCCGCGCGATGGAACAGGGCAGGGCTGATAGAGTTTAGCAACACAATAATTCCGATTACCGCAGAGATGCGGGGGCGCAGAGGTTCAAACTAGAGATCCCTTTCTCGGTCCCAGCGCGTCAGCGGTATATGCGGAATTCTTCTAAGAGCTTCGAAGGTCGTGGGAGCACGCCGCAGACTAGCGCGTGACCGCGCCACAAGGAGGGCAGGGTGAGCATCGAAAAAGTAGTCAAAACGGACGCGGAATGGAAGCAGATCCTCACCCCGGAGCAGTACCAGGTAACGCGTCACGGGGGCACCGAGTGTGCCTTCACCGGCCAATTTTGGGATTTTCACGAAGACGGAGTATTCCGCTGTATTTGTTGCGGAGCTGATCTGTTTTATTCCCAAAAGAAATTCGAATCCGGCACAGGCTGGCCGAGCTTCTGGGATGCGGTGGAACCCCAAAACGTCCAACTCAAAACTGATACGAGTTACGGGATGAGACGAACGGAAGTGCTTTGCGCTCGATGCGACGCGCACCTCGGGCACGTGTTTGAAGACGGCCCGCCCCCGACTCGCCTCCGTTATTGCATTAATTCCGTGGCGCTCAAATTTGTAAAAAGTGAATGAGAAGCCGCCGGCCGTTTGACTCCCCACCGATGCCGCGGACCTCTTCCGCCCATGGAAGGAGGCGTCATAGCCCTTCAGTGGCTCTCTGCGGCAGGATCGATGGCGCCCAAATCCGTGAGTTGCTTTTCCAAATCCGCAAGGGCGTTTTGAAGCATCTCTCGATGGCGTGGGTGCCGGCTTGTCTGCATTTGTTGTTGCAGGTGAGCGCGAGCCAGCAGCAGGGTTTCCTTCTTGCGCAGGGCTGCGGCCATTTCCGGGGTCAAACGCTTCCTGTCGGGTTCCGCTTGCTTCGACCGCGCGGTTTCCATCTGCGACTCAACCGATTTGCTTTCCCAACCTCTGGCCATTTCTCTCCATAACGATAGACTACTCGCTTCTGAGCGTTTCAGCAATCATCATGGGACGGGGGAACTCGGGGGCAGCGCAAGGGCTCTCCTTCTTTTCAGAGAACTTGCCGGGGACCTGAGGCCAGTCGATGGAGTCGGAGCTGCGTCTCTACCTGTAAGGCGCCTACGGGACGCTGGGGCCTGAAGTTGAAAGCGTCTTTGTTACGACCTCCGAGTCCGCTGTCCCCACATCCTCGGAATTGCCGTTCGAGATTCGCAATAGCTCGGCATGTGCCGCGATCGAGTCCCTTCCCGGATTCAACCGAACACGCGACGAAGCATGCACCCGGAGGGACTCGTTCGGAACAAGCACGATGAAAGTACGAGGGTTGTCGCTCCGGCCGTAAAGCTCCGCACTGGTGCCCACGGACTCGATCTTGAATAGATGACCCGTCTGTTGGTCTTTCGCGTACTCGCTCCTGATCGCATCTGAGGTCAGCCATAGAGTCAGGACAGATGTCCGCTTCTCGATATCTTTAACAGAGGAGGGCAATCTTATTGGTTCGGTTCCGACATTGGTAATTACGAAATCAACGAGCATCGTTCCGTCGGGTCGCAAAGCGGTGGCTGGGACCAACAATTCAAGTCGAATGGGCAGACCAGCAGAGTGGCCTGGGGAAGCGGAGCCCGGTGAAGGGCGACGGCCGGGTGGCGGCGGTGACATCTGCTTGGTCGCATCTATGGTCAGGAGGTCTTGTGCCGCTGTGACAAATCCCACGCTCAAACCAGAAACGACCAGTAGGATAAGGAGTGGTCCAAGTCGGTTCATATGTTTCCTCGCGAGACTGGTCGCGGGTGAATTACTCGAACGGCTAAAGTATAGCTCCATTCGGGACACCGAACATACCGGTGCGATGCCCCACCAACTTCGCTTTTCTGCGGTTGCAATCGATCTATGGTTCATTTATCGTCTAGCGCGCAACCAGACGTTTGCTTTTTGGCGCCGTTATGATCGCGGTTAGGCTCGAATCGATCGTCGCAGAATGTCGGTTCAAGCCCTGGGGGAGAAAAATGAGGTTTCTGATTCGAATCGTCCTGGCGGGAATTATCGTCGTAATCTCATCCAGCCTTTATACCGCACAGGGTCAGTCCTACAACCTTATGCCACAGCCGGCGGAACTCACGCCGGGCTCGGGCCGCCTGGTGATTGATGGCGGCTTCCGAGTTGCGCTCGACGGCTATCAGGAACCGCGTCTGGATGCTGCTGCCGTCCGCCTGATTCGCCGCCTTTCCCGCGAAACCGGAATTCCCATGAGCGACGTTCTCGAAAAGGATCCCGGCAAAGCGACACTGGTGATCCACTGCGATCATGCAGGTGAAGCAGTCCAATCCGTAAAGGAAGATGAGTCCTATCAACTCGAAGTCACGCCCCAGCAGGCTCGCCTTACGGCGCCTACCCCGGTCGGCGTGCTGCATGGAATTGAGACCTTTCTGCAACTGGTCGATCTCGACGCGCAGGGATTCGGCGCGCCCGCGGTGCGTATCGCGGACCGCCCACGGTTTCCCTGGCGGGGATTGATGATTGATGTCGCGCGCCACTGGATTCCCGAGGAAGTCGTGAAACGCAACATCGACGCCATGGCGGCGGTAAAGCTCAACGTGCTGCATTTTCACATGACGGACGATCAGGGCTTCCGTTTCGAGAGCAAGGTATATCCCAAGCTTCAAGGAATGGGCTCGGATGGCCATTATTACACCCAGGCCCAGATAACAGAGTTGGTTGCCTACGCGCGCGACCGCGGCATTCGCGTCGTTCCCGAGCTGGAAATGCCGGGCCACTCCACCAGTTGGTACGTGGGGTATCCGGAGCTCGCGAGCGGTCCCGGCCCTTACCAGATCGAGCGCAGATGGGGCGTCTTCGATCCCACCCTGGACCCGACTCGCGAAGAGATTTACACCTTTCTCGATGGCTTGATTGGAGAGATCGCCGCGCTCTTCCCCGATGAGTACTTCCACGTGGGCGGCGACGAGGTGAACGGCAAGCAGTGGGATACGAACCCGCAGATCGGAGCTTTCAAAAAGGCGCATGGGATGAAAGACAACGCCGACCTACAGCTCTATTTCAATCGTCACCTGCTACCGATCGTCGAGAAACACGGCAAGAAAATGGTTGGGTGGGACGAGGTTTTCCATCCCGACCTCCCCAAAGATATTGTCGTGCACTCCTGGCGCGGGCCGGAGTCTCTGGCCAAGACGGCGCGATTGGGATACATGAGCATTCTCTCGAATGGCTATTACCTCGACTTTGCGCTCGCGCCCGCAGAGTACTACAAAGTCGATCCCCTGGCCGGCGCCGCGGCAAGCCTGACGCTCGAGCAGGCCGCGCGCATCCTGGGCGGTGAGGCCACCATGTGGAGCGAGTTCACACCGCCGGAAAACATCGACTCGCGCATCTGGCCCTCCACCGCCGCCATCGCCGAAAGGTTCTGGTCCCCACAGGGCGTGAAGGATGTGGATTCTATGTATAAGCGGCTCGAAGTCGTCAGCCGCGAGCTCGACTGGGTGGGCGTGACGCACCTCTCCAGCTACCCGCAGATGCTCGCTCGTCTGGCGGAGATGCATTCGCCAGAAACGCTCAGAACGCTGGCTGACGTGGTGGAACCCGTCAAGCATTATGAACGCGAGGCGGCACGGGAATACACTAGCCTGACGCCCTACAATCGCCTGGTTGATGCCGCGCGGCCGGAGAGTGAGCAGGGCCGGATTTTCGCCGGTATGGTCGATCACCTGAGCGCCAATAAAGTCGCCGTTCGCAGGCAGCTCCTCACCTGGCGCGACAGCCGCGAGGAACTCCTACCCATTCTGCAACAGTCGGCCCTGCTCAAAGAGGATATTCCGTTGGCGGAAGACCTGTCCGCGGTGGCAAGGGCCGGCCTGGAGGCTTTAGATTATCTTGACTCCGGCAAGCCCGCCCCCCAATCTTGGGTCAAGGAGCAGATCGTGCTGTTGGACTTGGCCGCCAAACCTCACGCGGAAATGCTGCTGATGATTGTGGAGCCTGTGCGTAAGCTCGTGGTGGCAGCCCAAAAAGGTCTAAGTTAGAACGGGAAGGGAGAATATGGCGCCCCACGCGCGCGGAGGGATATTGAAATGAGCGGGATCTGCCCCACGCGGTGGATCAATGCACTGTGCCTTGTGGCAATGGGATACTTGCTTCTGGTAGCTCCCGCGCCCTGCCAGGACAATAACCAAATCCCTCTCTGGCCCTTGGCGGCGCCGCTGGCCAAGGGCGCGGGCCCGGACGACAGTCCGGCGTTTCTTCTCTACCTGCCCTCCTCACACCAGCCAACTCCAGGGGTTGTCGTCTGTCCGTCAGGCGGCTACAGGTCCTTATCCTTGGACCTCGAAGGCCGCCAAGTGGCGGAGTGGTTGAACAACCTGGGCATTGCCGCCTTTGTTCTGAAATACCGGGTTGCACCGACGTATCGTTACCCCGTGCCGCTGCTCGACGCCGAGCGCGCGCTTCGCTACGTTCGTTCCAATGCCTCACTCTATAACGTCGCCCCGGATGAGATCGGCATCATGGGCTTCGCCGCCGGAGGCCATCTGGCAGCCCTGGTGGCGACGCATTTCGACGCGGGCAAAGCGGCTCCCAGCGACAGCATCGACCGGATCAGCTCGCGCCCGGACTTCCTGGTTCTCCTCTATCCCATGATCACCTGCTCCGAGCCATTTCGAGATGCGCAGTCGTGTGCCAATCTGATGGGAGACCGTCCCGATCCCAGCCTCGCCGCCCTGGTCTCAGACGAGAAGCACGTGACGCCGAAAACGCCGCCCACGTTTCTCTTCCACACCTACGACGACGCTACGGTCCCGATGGAGAACAGCCTCGCATTCTTCACCGCGCTGCGCAAAGCGGGGGTGCCCGCCGAACTCCATGTTTATGAGCACGGTCAGCACGGGGTGGGCCTGGCAAAGGACGATCCGGTGTTGACCACTTGGACGATGCTGCTGGAGAATTGGTTTCGAGTGCGCGGTCTGCTTCCCAAGAAACTGTTGCCGTAGAAATAGGCCCTCAGATTTCGCTCGTCAGCAACTCCTCCCTCGGCAGGGCGAAGGCAGCAAACACAAACGCGCAAGTCAGCTTTGGGCGCAGATTATGGAAATGATCTTGCGAATCGCTTCCTCGAATACTTTTTGCGCGGGCAGAAGGCTCAGGACAAGGAAGCCTTCGGAGGGAAAATCGTAGAAGTGTCCCGGATGGACAGAGACGCCCGCTTGGGTGAGGGATTCCGCCGCCCAGTCTTCATCGCTGCGCGTGGAAGGCACCCTCAGAATGGCATACCAGCCGCCTTCGACCTTTAACCTGCTTACCGACAAATCCGGTTTAAGCAATTCATCGAGCTTGCGCAGATTGGCTTGGACGCGCTCCAGTATTTGCGATTGAATGGCGTGCCGATGCGAGAGCCACTGGGGCGCAGCCAGAGCCACGGGCGCGCTCACGGAAAGGTAAGTGTCGGCAATTACCTCGAGGCGCGCTTGTGCTTCGGCGCGCAATTCCGGCGGGCCACTCACGACAATCCAACCCAGCTTCATCTGCGGCAAAGCGGAGGTTTTGGATAGCCCGCTGAGCGTGAAGGTGAGAGCCTCCGAGTTTTTCGCGTGGGTCACCACTCGTTCCACGTCAGCGCCGAATGCATAATCGGCAAAGACTTCGTCGGCGATGATGGCCGCCCCGCTTTGGTGACATTTCTCGATCATTCGCGCCAGTTCGCGCTCGTGAATGTAGGACCCCGTGGGGTTGTTAGGATGGACGACCAGCGCCGCCCGCGTGCGCGAATCCCACCGCGAAGCGAGAGCGTCCAAATCCACTTGCCATCCGTCGTCGTAAATCAGGGGGTAGGGAATAACCTCAACATCATTCAAGGCGCCGAGAAAATCGAAGAGGGGATAACTCGGCTGCGGCGCCAGGATTTTGTCGCCGGGGTTGGCGAGAAGCCGGAACACAAACGAGTAAGCTTCGCTGGTGCTGGCGGTGAGAAAGATTTGGTCAGGGTCAAGGCAAACTCCGCGCTCGGTATAGTACTGCGCCACGGCCTCCCGCGCCGTGCGCAAACCACGCGGGTCCGGCTCATACGTAAGCGCGCGGGGATTGTGGAGCGGGGCGAGAATCTCCTCCACGTCGAGCGTGAAATCGCAGCGCGTAGGATTGGATTCCGTCAGGTCAAGGATCGGCAAGCCGCAGGCCCGGCGGTCGCGCAGAAGTTCAGAAAGGCGATTGGGGGTTAGCGACCAGTTGGTGCGGGATGAGAACATGGGTTAAGAGCAGGAGTCAGAATTTAGAAGCTGGAAGTGAGAAGAATCGTTTCTCCAAATTTGTCCAAATCAGGCTTTCCGTACGCCGGCATTGTGGATAGCCCAAGAATGCCCGACACTGCCCGCTACTGCCAGGAGCTTTGGCGCAGCGCCAAAATGTCGATTTCCCAGGGTCTGGGATGATCCTTTTGACCTAACCTGCGACTACTTCCTGTCACCTGATTCTCAACTCCTAGGAGCGTGTCGGAAATAGCGTTTTCTCGACGAAGAATCAATAACTTACAGACAGTCGAATCTCGCTAAGTTGTTGATTCTACGTGCAGCGAAATCTATCTCCGACACGCTCCTAGCTTCTCACTTCCAACTTCTGTTTTCTCCTAGTGTTTCGCAGCGCCGGAAGCGGTCCGGAGTTGATGGGCGTAATTATGGCACACCAGGCTACAAGAGTTCGTCGCGCGGTTGTAAGAGATCGGAGTCGCGCCGTTGGGGGCGACGACGTTGGCATCAAAATTCACCAAGCTATCGCCCGAAATGGTGCCCGATTGGGCGCCCATTCCGTGGGCAGTGTGGCATGCCGAGCAGGAGAAGCCATCCTGTTTTACGTGGCGGGCGTGCTCGCTGAAGCTGGTGTTATTCATGATCTGATTGAGGTCGTGGCACTTGGCGCACAAAGCATAGGGGCCGCCGCTCGGGCCGCCCTGGGCGCTTAAGTTCGGGTTCGGAAACAGATTCGTAACTGGCTTGCCTGGAAGCGACGCCTGACTGAACTCGTACCGGCGTTCCATGATGTGCGGAAAGATTGACCCATGCGGTCCGCTCGGTCCCGAGCCGCCGAATTCCCGATTGTCGTCGCTATTGTGGCAGTCGGTGCACAGGATGCGGGCGCCCATACTGCGCCCCATCGTCCTGCCGTCAAGATTCAACTGGTTGGAGCGAAGGCTGGGTTGCGGGTACGGGCTGCTTCGATCGTGAAACACCGGATGACTTGAGGGGGCAAACGAGCTGAATTCCGGGATAACATTCAGACGGTCGCTGACAACAACCACTCGATAGGGTAAATAGCCGGAATTGACGCTCAGTTTCTTGCCCGTGTTCGCCCCATGACAGCGCAAACAATTCTCATATTGGTTCGCCGCCGGACTGACCACGGTTTTCCCGTCCGTTGCACTGATCCCCATTAGCATGGTCTGCGAAGGACGTACGGTGGGCGCAGCGGGAAAGGAAGTGACCCGATTGGCAGAGTGCGGATTATGGCAGTCGACGCAGGTAACATGAAGGTTTTGATTCAACAGCACGGCCTCATTGGCGCGGTGGGGCGTGTTCCCTACCGAAAACGCATGACCATATTTAGGCGCCACCATTTCAGCAAGAACATTGGAGATGGCGGGAGAGATATTCGAGCTGCCATTGTGGCAGACAAGGCAGGTCTGGTCGTCCACCGCGCGCAGCAGCGAGTTCTGCCCCTGGACGTTATGCTGAGCGTGGCACGACGAGCAACCATTCATGGCCACAGTGGCATAAGGCCCAAGGGATACCTGCCTCGGGGTTGTGGTAGCCCGGCTTGAATCCCCCGTGTTGATGGCAAGAGATATCTGGGGCGCCACCCGGTTTGCCGCGAGGGCGTGGATGCCCGTTGTCCACCCTGCCAGCGGATTGGTATTGCTCGCCCCTGCCCTGGCGGTAAGCTGCGATTCCACTGCGCTCGTCGTGGTACGGCTCGCTTCCAGGGAGTTAGTCAAGCCCATCCCCGACCCGGCAGGGATCGGACTGTGGCAGGCCAGACAGAGCGCGCTGTTGGAGTTCTTGATCACCAGGAAATTTGGGTTGTTCGGGTCGATGTTCTGCACGTGAGGATTGTGACAGCTCGTACACTCGACATTTCCGTTGATCAGCCGCACGGCCCCAGTGGTGTCGGCAGTCGAGGGCGGTTTGGCGTTCAAGGACGAAACCAGGTCAGGAGAAGCCTTCAAGGGAAGGATGAAGCTGATCGGATGCATCGTGGAGAGGTTGGTGCCAAAGACGTCCGCTGAATACATCTGCCCAGTCATCGGAACGTGCCCGTAAGGGACCAGCGCACCCGGCGACCCCGCCACCGTGCCATCATGGCAACTGAGGCAGAGGGTGCTGTCCGTGCCCAGGTGCGGTGAGGGGTTGGGTTTGTTAACCAGTGTCGAACTGGTGTAAACAGTGTAGGACTGGACGCTGGAGAGCTTCTGGTCCCAGAGCGGAGTTTGGGCGACGCCGGCGGTGCCATTCAAGCCGGAGTGCGCAGCATGGCAATAATAGCAGGAGCCGGAAAGAGCCCCCTTGATCGGCGAGCCCCTCCCCCCCGGCGACAGGTCATGCATCCCGATCACATCGGTCGGCGTCTGCGTCTGTGCCCGCCCGGCGCCGGCGAGACCCAGAAAAGCCACCAGAAGAAGTAGACGGTAGACGGTAGACGGCATACGGCGGCCGTGTGTGCCGTCTACCGCATTCCGTCTACTTGTCAAGCTAGTGATCATTCTTTCCCGCCGCGAAGTCCTGTGGACAACCTGTCTACCGTCTACGGTATGCTGTCTACTGCTCTGCCCTGTCTGCCGTCTGCCGTATTCCGTCTACTGAATCTTTCTTTCCCAACGCGAAGTACTGAAAAACCTGAATGCGGCGATTGTAGGAGTCCACCACAAACACGCGATCGTGGCGATCGATAAACAAACCGGTAGGCAACTGAAATTCTCCGAAGCCCGTTCCCTTCTGCCCGAAGTAATAGAGCAGCCGTCCTTCGCGGTCGAAGACCTGCACCATCCCGCTCAACCCTTCCACCACGTAGAGGTGGCCCTCGGAATCCCGGCTGATTCCCTTCGGCCGAAACATATACCCCGAACCGTCCCCCATCTGCCCCACGGCGTATTCGAACTTTCCGGAACGATCCAGAACTTGCACCCGGAAGTTCATGGCGTCAACGACAAGCAGGTCCTGGCCGTCGAGCCGCAATTCGGTGGGAAAATTGAATTGTCCATCGCTCGAGCCGGCCGCGCCGATCTTCTGCAATAGCGTGCCCTGCATATCGAGCACCCAGATCTGGTTGCGCAAGGTGTCGGTTACGTAGATCCGCTGGGCGGGGGAATCGACTGCGATTCCGGTGGCCCGTTTGAAATACCCTTCACCCTTAATACTGCCGATAACGCGCCGAAATCTCCCATTGGTATCGAACAAGAAGATTTTGCCCGAGTACGAGTCGGTGACGTAAATGTTGTCGTCGGCGTCCACGGCGACGCATTGTGGCGAAATCAACCCATCGACGTCTTTGTCGCGCGGAATGAACTTGTATTTGTGTTGCGTGAAATCGAAGATGTGAATCCCCGACGCGCCCGGGTCGGTCACGATGATACGGTTTTGAGAATCGGTCACCACGCTGTAAGGCGCGATCAGGGCGTGGTAATCGGGTTCGCCCGCCACGGCGTCGAGCAGGCGGCCCCAGAAGCGCTTGGTTTTGACCTCTCGTTCCGAGTTGACGCTGCCTTCGTACAAGAGCTTGCGTCCGCCCGTAAGCTCCAGTTCGGGCAAGGTCACGGGTCCTGCGGGTTTTGTTTTCGAACCCGCCGTCGCGACACCAGGAAGCAGCAGGAGGAACAGTAGGCAGAAGGCAGTAGGCAGATGGGCAGATGGGCAGATGGGCAGGTAGGCAGATGGGGAATAGTTCCCTACTCGCCGCCTGCCCACTGCCTGCTCTTCACCTGTCGATCTGCCGCTCTCCCCAACTGTCCACCTGCCCATCTGCCCACCTGCCCATCTTTCCATCTGCCCACTCAAAAGAAATTGAACCATCTCGAGATCCCCACGTAGACTGATCCTAACATCGTGGGTGGGACCCCGGAAAGGCTGAATCCCTGAACTAACCTGCTGTACCCGGCAATGAAGCTCACTTTGCGAACGTTGTAGGTCATAAGAAAATTCAGGTTTTCACTGTTATTGTTCGAGTTTGTCGAACTACTCTGAGTCGCGCTGAGGGCCTTGGCGTAGATGGCGGACAATGTCAGCCCGTGAGTCGGGTGCGCTCCGAGTCCCACCGAGTATGCTTTGCCGTTAAAGAACACCACGGCGGCCGGATTGATGACGGGCAGGGGAACAGGAGTGCCCACCAAGCCCGTGGAGGTCAAAAGCGCATTCCCGCTGGACTCCGAGTAGGACCCACTGAGGCTGAACCGGGGCACGGCAAGCGCGGTTGTGTAGCTCTGGCTGGAATTGGCGGAGCCGGGCAGGCCAGTCAGCAGGGTCCTCGCGCCGCTCGCGTTAGCCCCCCAATACGACCGGCGACCGATCCTGCGGCCCACGCTGCCGGAATAGGTATAACCCGAAGTCGTATAGGCGATCAACACGGTTTGGGCGTCCTGCGAGTAGCCGAAGCCGCCCGCCACGCTCCAGCGATGGATTTGATGCGTATAGTTGACGGAGCCGTTCAGGCCCAGCAGACTCTCGTGGCTTGTATCGATCGAGGTCCACGTCACCCCCAACACGCCATTGAAGGCACCGCCCAGCAGCGTATTGGAATAACTTGCCGTCCCGTTGTAGGAGTCGGACGCGAACGAGATTCCCAGAAAGGATTGTTGTTGGCGTTCCACGAACGCATGCAGATTCAGGTGCTGCGCCGGCATCTCGTAATTGGCATAGCCATTCAGGCTTAGATCGTTTGACGACTGTTGTCCCTGGTTCTGCAGCTCACTGACCCCTGTAGTCAGCAGCGTGTTATAAAGCGTCCCTTCCAGGTTATCGGTGTAAAAGGTGCTCTCCCCCACATCCAAGTGCGGCCGCGGAGCGAAATTGACCGCGCTAGTCAACGTGTCGATACTGGTGTTGTATCGATCGCTGGAGGTGGTGTCGCCGAAATTGGTGTTGAGGTCTAATCGGGTGGCGGCTGCGGAAATGCTTCCATTCCATGGCAAGTTGTGGCTGACGCCGAAGGAAAACGAATTGGCGACTGAGTTGCCTTGTTGCGCCGGCTCGCCCGTGAGGAACTCTGGCGTGAGTGTCTGCGAACCCGAGTACTGATAACCTCCGTTCAGGTTGAAACCCGCAACTTTATAGGCCGACGTGACCGAAAATGTGTCAGCGTGCAGTGTCCCGCGCGCATTGGCCCCGTAAATGGAATAGTCATTGTTCGCATTCGTGAAACTGAAATTCAGACTGGGTAAATCGTCTCGGTGAACGCCCCAATTGAGGGCAAGCGTATCGTTGTTCCCATGTGTGGTGTAGTTAGCCAAGCCCGGAACATTAAAGTTCCCACTGCTGTTGAACGACGTGGAATAGCTGATCGAGCCGGGATAATTGCTGCCGCCGAATATCCTGGCACTAGCGTTCACGCCGCTGCTGGCAGTAATCGACTGAAAGCTGGAGTTGTCTCTGGATTGGTTGTAAAAGGGTTGAATATCGAACGAGAGAAAATTCGGATTATGGTACGACCCGAACAGGTCGGCGTTGCCGCCGAAGAGGATGCTGTGATCGGAACCGGCGAAGTTCGAATAATCGTCATTGTATCCGGCCGAGAGGTTGGCGTTCAGATTCAAGCTGGCCTCGCCGGTTTTTATCTGGGCAAACGCGCCCGGGACAAGTACCAGTACGACCGCAGCGAGGATGGCGACATTTTTACTCACAGCTTATGACTCTTCGCACGTTTTCTTCCAAAGGCACCCCATCACCACCAAGGCACAAAGGCACTTAAACATGGAGGGGGGAGTAGGCAGGTAGGCAGATGGGCAGTGGAGCTTTCCCAATCTGCCTACCTGCCCATCCGCCCATCTGCCTGCTTCTTGGTGTCTTGGTGTCCTGGTGGTTAATGGTCTTACGCCTTTTCAATCTTGGCCGTCTTGCTCAGCTTGGTGCCGAGAGCGTTACGAAGTTGCTCGGTCTTTTCTTTTGTCAGTTGCTCACGCAGCGAGTCCTGAATGGTTTCGAACTTTGGAAGGCCAGCAGGAAGGTGCGCGGTCAGCCGCAGGATGGTGTAAGCGTTGGCGTCAAACTCAATGAGGCCGCTCACTTGGCCGGGCTGCATCCCTAGCAGGGCTTTCACCACCGGCGGGGGTAGTTTCGAGCGGTCCGCAGTCTTGTGGTCGCCCATCATCACCCGGAAATCGTCTTCGGAGATTTTCTCCGCCAGCCGCCCGAACTCCTCGTAACTTTTGGTGGCCTGGGCTTGGCGTAGGGCATTGCCAGCGTGCTGCCTTGCTTCCTGCAACTGGTCGGGGTTCGCGTTGCGAGGAGGCAGGATGGAAATGCTCTGGAACGAGAAGGACTCCGGCAGGTTGAAGCGCTCGGGGTGCTGGTCAAAGTAGGCCTTCGCCTCGGCGACGGAAACCACCGCCTTATCCGTCACCTCCAGCTTGAGAAGTTTGTCGATGAGCAACGAACGCTCCACCTTCGCCTGTAACAACTTTGGCGAACCCTGGAACTCCCCCTGGAGGAATTGCTGATATTGCTGGGGGGAAGGAAACTGCCGGCGGAACTCCGCCTGGGCGCGCACCAGGTCGGCGGGCGGCACGGTCATGTTGCGCCGCTTGGCCTCCTGGTACACCAACTCTTCAAAGATCATCATCTTCATTGCGCCGTCGCGGATACCCGCTTCCATGGCCTGGGGAAACCCGTTGTGCACGCGCGCGTACGGGAAGATCGTGTACATTTCGCGGAGCAGGTCGCGGTCCGTCAGCACCGCGCCGTTCACCCGAGCGACTGTCCGGCCCACCGGCTGCAATATCGGGCTGGAGTCAGGTGGCGCCGCAATCACCGTAGGGGTGTGGGAGGCCACCTGGGCCCAGCCCGTCGATGTCACCATGAAAAGCAACAGGACAAGCACTTTGGCATTGGCAATCTGCAATTTCACTTTCATAACTCCATTCCTCAATAACCTGACGTGGCACGGGCGTCCCGTCCGTGTCAAGCGCTGAGCCTTGTAACGCTGATCTTTAGGTCAGCACGTCAGGCACTCCCGAAATCTGCCCACCTAAAGGTCGGCGCTGCATTAGTGCCGACTCGATCAATGAAATCAGGGGGAGGGTAGTGGGTCGGTAAACCAAACTGCCCACCACCAGGGGGAGAGGAGGTCCTCCCCCTGATTAAAAGTCAGCAAAAACAGTTTAGATCGTCGGTACATTCGTCAAGCCGTGCATTTCGTTTGATTCGCCACCGTGGCAGTTGCGGCAGAACTGCGCCACTTGATTGCCATTTGTGTTCGGGTTGTACTCGCCACGAATGAAGAACATTGTCGTAAAGGGGCCTTTGGGGTTCCCGTTCGCGTACAAGGTCATGCTGTGCTGATCGTGGCAGGTCGTGCAGGTAACCGCGTTCACCGTGGTACCGAATGTTGCCAAGGGGTTAGCCCCGCCATACCAGAAGGAACCAGGATAGTTGTTCAAGAATTCCGATGAAGCGGTACCGGTCATTGAGATCTTGGTCGCCGTCTTGCCGCCGCCGGTGCAGTCCCAGTTATACTGCCCCCCGCAACTGACGACAGCGTTCTGACCCACCGGGTGGTCGTTGGTATACTCCCCCCCGGCGCTTGGATGCGCCGCGCCGAGCAGCGTCGGAGCGGTACCGCCCACGATGGGCAAGGTCTCAACGGTCTGACCTTTCATCATGCCAACGTGTGTCAATACGCCGTCATGGCAGCTCAGGCAAAAGAGGATGACCGTGTTAGCGTCATGGGCGCTGGTGATAGTGCCGGCCGCCGGCAGCGTGACCTGGTAGGTTGCCGCGCCGTCGCCGCTGAAGTCGAAGACCTTGCCGAACAACGGAGTAAGATCCTGACCCCATAGAGCAAACATACCGTTCTGGGGATCCTTGCTGGTTCCAACTCCGTTGTTGCCGAGCGTGCCACTATGCGGAGCGTGGCACATAACGCAGCCGCGGCCGTAGCCGTTGTGCGCGCCCAGAACGTCGTTCGCCGGTCCCTTGTAGCTGACCTGGGCCATTCCCACACCCATGGCAACAAGGACCATAAGTATTAATAGGCAGAGTTTTTTCATTTTAATACACTGACCTCCTGATTGATTTTTAACTGCTACGCGGCTCCGGGCTTTACCCAGGGCCGCGGTTTGGCTATCCCGCGATAGCCCAAACTTGTGGCAGCGCTATTGCGCCGCGGAATCCTTCTCGGCCGCGAGATCCGGCCTTGCTTCGGACGCCTGGGGCGCCGGCTGCTTCTGCTCCGGCGCCGCTCCGGCCGGCTTCGTAGCGCTCGAATCTTGCCGGCTGGAAGCCGGTGCTACCGCCGCTTTCTGCTGGGCAGCTTCCCGGCGCGCCTTCTCGGCGGCGGCCTGCGCGTCGGTCACGTAACGGAAAACCTGCACCCGGCCGGGAAACGTCTCCGAAACGATAACCCGATTCGACTGGTCGATGGCGATTCCCCACGGCCCCATAAACTGCCCCGGGTAATATCCCTGCCCGCCAAAGTAGATGAGCAGGCGGCCTTGCTGATTGAAAACCTTCACCCGGTTCTGGGCCGCATCGACCACCCAGATGTGGCCGTCGCAATCGACGGCAATCCCCTTGGGCCGCTCCAGATCCGCGGGACCATCGCCGTTCTTGCCAAACGTGCTGATAAACTCGCCGTCGGCGTCGTAGATCTCGACCCGGTTGTTGAAGGTGTCGGTGACGTAAACGTTGCCGTCCTTGTCCACGGCCACAGCTTCGGGCATGGAGAAAGTTCCCGGGTCAGTCTGATCGTGCTTCGTGCTGGGTTTGCCGATGTGGCGTAAGAGCTTGAAACTATCAGCATCGAAGACATCCACGACATCGTTCCCTGCGTCGGCCACATAGAGGAAGCGGTTCTCCCGATCGATCGCCACACCCCCGGGGCGAACCAGCACCTCCGTTCCGATAACCGCCTCTTGCTGGTGCTTGGCGTTGAATTCCAGGACGCGGTGCATTTGGGCGTCCGAGACAAAGAGGCGGTCATCGTCGTCCAACGCCACACCCACAATCAGGCCAAAGTTCGCCTGTCGGCCGTGACCGATCAACTCCACATGGTCCTTTTTCTCCGAATCGAAGATGAACACCGCGCCCACGGCTTGGTCTGCCGCATAGATCGCGCCCTTCGAATCGACCCCGACTCCGTAGGTACGAATCAGTTGGAAAGGCAAACTGTCGACTTTAATCTCGTCGGTGGACTGCGCCCCGGCCAAACGGTCCATCCAAGTTTGCTTATGCCCCTTTTTTGAATAGAGGCTGGGGTCGATCTTTTCTCCCGTGAAGAGGTCCTGGAACGCGATCCGCGGAATCGCCGGCGGGTTCGGCCATACGATCTTGGCGATATCGAAATAGCCCTTCACGCGCTGATCTCCCGGGTTGACCGGAGGCGTGGTGTCGTCTTTCTTCTTGCCGGCACGGAGTGGCGCCGGCAAAACCAATGCAAGCGCCAGCAAGATCAATGCGGCTGCTGTGAATGGGCACGCACGATGCGGACGCGGGCCAGAAGCCCTGATGGGTTGCGGGTCAACTACGCAGTGGAGCAAACCTAGCCCATTCCTTAACACGTTATTTCCCTCCAACTCGCGCTCACTTTCGCCACTAACCACTAGCCACAGCCTTACTTCCCTTCCGTCCGTACGTCCGTAAGGTCCATTCCATTGGCGTGGCAGGTTTTGCAGAAATCCATATTGTTCTTCTGGTCTTTCACCAGCATCCCCTGCTCATTCCCGGAGTGCGGCTGATGACAGGTGAGACAGTTCATCGCAAACACGGTTTTGGTTTTCGGAATCAACGCGTCGCCAACCGGGTGGTGCTCCGTCGGGTGTCCCAGGCCATATTTCAGGGGCAAAATAGTTACCTTGCTGAAGTAGTTTTCCGGCAGTTTCACTTTGCCATCGAAGATCGCCACCAGGTGCTGACCTTCCACTTGCTGCGGGTTGGCGTCGGGCCCGTGGCATTCTAGGCAAAGCGTATTCACACTTTTCGAGCGGAGCAGATGCGCATTGTTCCCCCCGTGCGGCTCGTGGCAGGTGGCGCAGCCCAGGTCGGAGGCCGGTTGGTGCAAGTGCTTCTTTTTGAACTGCTCGGCTTGATCGGAGTGGCAGACCAAACACGCCGCCACGGGACCGGGTTGCAAGAAGCCCGGCGTCATGCCGCCGTGCGGGTTGTGGCAGACGGTGCAATCGTCTTGCGCTCCCGGGTGCGGCACCTTAGCGGAGGCGATCTGCTTGGCCTGCTCCTCGTGGCAGACCGCGCAGGTGGACTTTACGTCCTTCTGCGTCAACACCACTTTGCCGTCCTTTGGCGGCTGATGGCAGTCGTCGCACTCCTTGTTTTCAAATGGGTTGTGCAGGAACGCTTGCATCAGCTTGGGCGAATTGGACTGGCGGGCATCGTGGCACTGGATGCAATCGGCCTTCTCAAAGGGTTGGCCATGATGGGCCTTAACGAGCTTTTCGTCTTTAACATCATGGCAGTCAATGCAAAGCGCGGGCGCGTCTTTGGTCAGGTGATACGCGAATTCACGTTGTGCGGGATCGCCGGTCTTGTGAATAATGTGGCAGGTATCGCAGCCACCGTCGAGGGCCGGATGCCGGCTGCCGCCCTTGGCAACATGCACCCCCACGTCGTGACAGGCCAGGCAGAGATTATGCGTCTGGTCACCGGACATCGGCTTCAACAGGAGGGCCGGGTTGTCAGACTTGTGGGGATCGTGGCACTTTAGACAATCGCGAGCATCGGGAGGATGGATTCTGCCGGTGAGGGTGGAGGGGTTCGTGTCCTTGTGGCAGGTGAAGCAAAGGCTTAGAGGGGTGGCGGTGATTAACTTCACCCGGGTGATGTCTCTGTTCACTCGCACTTCGTGACAACTCAGGCAGCCGCCCTTGATCGTGGAATGCGCTGATTTTTCTTTGGTTTTGTCCGCGTGGCACTCAATGCATTTCGCCGCGTCGACATTCGGGTCGAGGGTGGGGTGCTTGGCTGCACTTAGCCAAGGGACAGCAAGCCCGATCATCAGGGCGAACATCAGGACCCTCGTTATAGCCGCGGCTACAACGGAGGGGTGATTCGAGGAGCTGGCAGCAGAAACTCTGGTCACCCTCGATACCCAAACTGTCGATCTGGCGAGCGGGGGGCGTTGGGCCTTATCGGGCCCTTCTGCTAACCGAATCCTTAGAGAGTAGTACTTTAGTACCATTGTGCCGAAACCCGTAGAACATTGGGTAGATAGCAATGGCTTCGCCAAAGATGTGAAGAGTTTGTCCGCTGACCGTGTTAGAAATCGTTAATTTTCTATACTTTCCGTGGATGCATCATTCCCCTTACCGAACGATGTGGCGTTTTACAGCATACTGCGTTAATTTGCACAATAGTTCGCGTTCTAATGGGGTTACTCACCTAGGTGAGTTTACATTGAAGATATATGACAATATGGCACCTCTGGAGGGGATTCTGAAGTCTGCCTGAGAGCCTTGACTTGTAGTAGCGGTCTCTGACCACTGGGGGCTCGAAACTAATGAACTTCGACGCTCCCCTCCTGGGTCATGCCAAGCTCCGAGCACCGTTACTGTGGGCAAACCAAGATTTTTACACAGAGTCCTCTTTCCCATCCCGTGGGTTCGAATCTCCCATCGGTTCCGCAGAGTTCTGAGTGCCGGAATGTCCGTCTCAAATGCCCGCTGACATGTTCTGATAAAGGGCCGAACGCGGTTCGGCCCTACACGGCGTCACGGTGTTTTATGGTGATGGGATTGGTTCGCGGCCTTGGCGCCGCTTGGCCAATACATATCGACTGGGCCCTTGTCCCCGGTAAATTGCCCCTTCTCCGCGTTCCAGAACACGCGTTGCTTTTCGTGGTAAGAGATGTTTGCCATGTGGCACGCCACTGCCGTACCGCAGCCAAAATCCACGTTTTCGACCGGCTGGTTTCGCGTCTTGATGGCATCAAACCAGTTGCGCATGTGGTCCACAGTGCCCTCGGCGGTCTGGCGCATCGATTGCGGCTGGCGCTGCGGCTGCTTCGCGAAGGTGCCAACATCCGCGGTAGGGTCATCCTTGTGCGCATCAATGAACGGACCTTTGGTGTCCTTGGGCCAGGACTCCAGCGGATACTCGAACTCCCAATCCTCATCGTAAGGCTTGAACTGGGCGGACTCCTCGGTGAGCACCACCGTACCCTTATCGCCCATGAAGCGGACAATTTCGCCGCCATCCCAGTTGGAGACTAGATTCGCCATCACCACCACCTGGAAAGCGCCGTAGTCGTAAAGGGTGTTGTGGATGTCCGGGACTTCGCGATCGCCGGTCCACTTGTAGATGCCGCCGTTGGCGACGGCGCTCAGGGGATACTGGATGTTCATCAAGTAGTGAACACGCGACAGCAGGTGGACGTACTCGTCGCCCGCGATTCCCGTGCCGTAGTCCCACCAGTTGCGGAACTGGAAGAAGCGCGCGGCGTCGAAAGGCCGCTTGGGGGCGCTGCCCAGGTAACGCTCCCAGTCGACCGTTTGCGGCGTGGCGTCGGGCGGCACGGGATATTTCCACGCGCCCACGGGGTCAGGCCGGTAGATCTCGCACTGCACCATGAAAACCTTGCCAATGTCGCCCGCGTCCAGATGCTGCTTGCCCCAAGCCGTGGACTGCATGCTGAGGCTTTGGCTGCCCACCTGCACCACGCGGCCGGTCGCTTTTGACACCTTCACCATTTCCAGCGCTTCGGGAATGGTATGCGCCATGGGCTTCTCGCAATAAACATCCTTGCCGGCCTTCATGGCCTCGACGGCAACGGGCATGTGCCAGTGGTCGGAAGTGGCAATCAACACGGCGTCGATATCCTTGCGCTCGAGCACCTGGCGATAGTCGCGCGTCGTCGGCGTGTTGGCCTGAATCTCCAGTGCGCGGCGCAGGTGGCCGTCGTAAAGGTCACAGACCATGGCCACATTCGCGCCCGCTGTGAGCAGGCTCTGCATGTTTTCGAGGCCGCGGATTCCGGCCCCGATTACGCCCACCGTGATCTTCTCATTGGGTGACGCCCCACGGCCCAGCGCCGGCGCCCCCAGTCCCAGGCCGGCCGCAGCCGCGCCCCCCACTGTCCGCCCCATGAACTCGCGACGGGAAATCTCCTGTTTGGACATAATTCCTCCTTGCTCAAGAATTAAGATTGCGGCACGGGATTGTAACACAGCGGGAGGAAGTCTTCAGTCCTCAGTTATCAGTTTTCAGTAAAAAGGGGGCGGGGATAAGCCCACAGATCACAGCTAACAGCCGACAGCTAAAATCAATTCTCAGTTATCAGTTTTCAATACCAACCTGCGGCGAGGCCATAACTGACCGCTAATCCCGCGCCCCGAATTTCGTATCCCGCGTCCTGAATCCCGTGTCCTGTTTCCCGTCTCCCGGCCCTTCTCATTTCAATCCCAGCTTTTTGCCTGCCGAAAGCAGGCGGACGGCCTCCTCCAGCCGCCTTGTTTTGGTTCTTTGTTGCTTAGCGGAATCGATCCAGCCGATGTACGTTCGGCGGTATTCGGCCAGCCACCTTCGCCACTCCTCAGGAGTCTGTGCATCAAAGGCCTTCAAGATCTTCGAGCGCACGTCTCGATTACCTCGCGAGAACACTGGTTTACTGCATGGTCAGTACTCTGTTCGGTCAGTACATGAGGTTCAGGATACCGAGAACAATAAAAACTATTCCTAGAACCTTGAGTCACGGCTTTCTCTGCAAATAGACTCCATAGGCGATCAGGCCCCCATCTACCAAGAGTCCCAAGATCAGCAGCGGCGAGGCCGCGGACAGTTTTTTCCAGACATTGTCATCGATCAATAGCCCGAGGGGTGTTCCAAGCAATTTGGATTTCATGGGCGCGCTTGTATCATGCCAGGGGCATGCCGTCAATGTGCAACGACCCTTGCCATCCCCAAGTTTTGGGGTGGTCCGGGTGGAGACAAGTCTTAACCACGGGCCGAGACTATGTTTCATTCCACTCAGCGTCCGTTTCGGTTATGGCGGCCTGCACCTGACTTCCGTCGCGCGGGCCTTGCCCGAGGGCGGGAAGTTCAAGAGCCGCTACAAATGGCCGTCGCGCTTTCTCCCGTGCCAGGACTTTGACCCCGCGAGTCTGGCCGAGGGCCTGCGGGGCCTGCATCTGCAGGCGCAAAAACCCGAGCCCCTCTTGCATCTCTTGATGGGATTCACCTTGGCTCATCTTCTCCTGCTGCTCTTGGGATGGGACCCGCTGGCCCCAAAACTGCGCCCCTGCTTCGAAGTGGCGCGGCCCCGCCCGCGCCATGGCACGCAGAAGATCCTCAGTGCTTTGTCGATCGCTCTCTACCTGCTGGCCGGCCCGTGCTGGTCCACCCATGCCCTCTGGCGCTTCATCGCAATTCTCTCGCGCCTCGCCAACGGCCGCGGCCTAGCCCTCCACGTAGCCTCGTTGCCGTAAACCACAAAACTGGGGGATGGCAAGTGCTTGCCTTTCGTTGACGCGGGGCCGGGAAGCCGGTAGAATTGCTTTTTCGGGCTCTTGCGGGAAAGGACTGCCAGTTCTCCACCTGTTTTAAGCCCCACCGACAGCAGAACGAAGGAACAATCTATGAACGCAAATGATCTCCGGCCCGGAATGATCATCCGGCACAACAACGAGCTTTACACCATTCACAAGGCAGAGCACCGCACCCCCGGAAACCTGCGGGCATTCGTGCAGGCCAAAATGCGCAATCTGCGCACCGGCGCTTTGGCTGACCACCGCTTCCGTTCGGAAGATACGGTGGAGCGCGCCGTGATTGACGAAGTCGAGATGCAATTCCTTTATGCCGATGGTGATTCGTACTACTTCATGAATACCGCGAATTATGAGCAGATTCGCCTTGGCAAGGAAGCCGTGGGAGACCGCGCCGCGTACATGATGCCCGACGTTCTCTTGAAGGTCGCGTTCTTTGAGGGCCGTCCCGTGGACGTCGAGCTGCCAGCCACCGTGGACCTGAAAGTGGTCCAAACCGAACCCGGCATCAAGGGGGGGTCAGCGACTAACGTCACCAAGCCCGCGACCCTTGAGACCGGTGTAGTGGTTCAGGTGCCGCCCTTCATCAATGCCGGTGAGACGATCCGCGTCGATACCTCCGAAGGCAAGTACATCGAGCGGGCGAACTAGGGGCACCCACAGACCGCCGGTCCGCCAGGCTTGGGGCCGACTTCAAGGTGACAATTTGTCACCATCTTTGTTTTCATCAACATAGCCGGAGTCGCGGTAGGGATGCCGGTTAACCCGGCACCCCCCGCACGGATCCGTACGTGCGCTCATTAGCGCATACGGCTCTTCACTCGGACGGGTAGCGGCCG